>JBEBJC010000142.1:0-12947 GCA_040080105.1 Myxococcota bacterium | reverse complement strand
CAGTGTGCCCTGCCGCGCGAGGAACCGCACCCGAACCCGGCTGACACCTTCGTGTACCCGTCCCGCACGGAACATTGGCGTACGGTCGAATCGTAAGGGGTTGCTTGCACATGCGCTTGCTCAAGATTTGGATGCGCCTGTTGGCGCTGGTCACCATCCTGATGTTCCGACCCTGCTCGTGGTGTTCATGTTGGCCGGGGAGCAGTCGTCGGCGATCGACTTCGCCAGCGCCGAGCGGCGCGGGGTCGAGTACCAGGGCCCCGCGTGGGAGGTGACGAAGCTGCTCGACGAGCACCGCACGCTGGGCGCGCTGGTGGCGGCGGGGAACACGCGCAGCCAGACGCTGATGGAGGACAAGCAGCGCCAGATCGACAGCGCGCTGTCTCGCCTGTCCGAGGTCGACGCGCGGCTCGGGGAGGAGATGAAGACCACCCAGCTGCTGCAGGCCCTGCTGTCGGACTGGAACGCGATCAAGTCGCGCGCCGGCGGAGGCGACGTGCAGGCCTACCTGTCGGCGCACAACAAGCTCGTGTACGACATCGGCCGGATCTCGATCAAGATGGGCAACCACTCCAACTTGATCCTCGATCCGGACATCGACACCTACTACTTGATGGACGCGACGCTGTTCAAGCTCACCCGGCTGATCGACCAGCTGTCGCAAATCCAGGCGATCGGCGCGGCGTCGCTGTCGCGTGAGTCGATCGACGGGGAGTACGTCACCCCGTTCGAGCGCGCGCAGATCGCGACCGCGAGCACCCGCGCCGAGGAGTACCTCCGGGAGGGCGTCACGAACCTCGAGTACGCGTTCGAGTACAAGCCGGGCCTGCGCAGCGCGATGGGCGGCTCGGTCCAGGTGGTCCAGTCGTCGGTGGCCGAGATGTTGTCCGACGCGAACAGCCGCCTCGGCCAGACCGGCGGCGTCGACGGTTGGCTGGCCTCGACCGACAAGGCGATCGACTCCGCCGAGTCGCTGTACGAGGTGGCGCTCGCGAACCTCGACCAGGGGCTGGCCGAACGGATCGGCGCCGCGTCGACCCGCCGCACCGGGACGTTGGCGTCGATGCTGGTGTTGGCGTTGGTCGCCCTCGGGCTGACGCTGGCGGTGGTCCGGTCGATCGTGGGCCCGATCTCCGCCCTGCGCGACGCCTCCAACAAGGTGTCGCTCGGCGACCTGACCGCGAAGGTCGACGCCGGCGGCAGCGACGAGGTGTCCGAGCTCGCCCGCTCGTTCGCCCGGATGCAGGAGAGCCTGAAGATCGCCGCGCGCGAAGCCGGCGAGATCTGAGCCCGACCGGCCCCGGAGAGGGCTTGGGTGAGGGTCCGTGGCAGCTGGTGATCAGGAGGAGCCGTCCATGAGCAGCGAAGCCGAGCGGGAGCTCGTCCGCGTGGTGTCCGCCCTGTGTGAGCAGTTCGGCGGGGGACCGGTGCGCGCGTGGGTGTTGGTCACCGAGGAGCGCTCGGTCGCCCCGAACCGCACCGGCGGCGTGACCGTGGGGCCGGTGGTCGACGCCACGGCCGCGGTGCGCCGGATGGTCCGCTCCCACGCCACGGCCGGGGCCTGACGTTGGCGATCGAGTCCCGGTTCGACGCGCTCGCTGCGCAGGTCGCCTCGATCCCGGGCGTCCCCGGGCTGTGGCTGCTCGACGCCGCAGGAGAGGTGGTGGCGCGGCGGGCGAACACCCCGGACGTCCGGTACGCGATCGACGGCCTGGTGAACGTGGTCCGCGCGGCGCGGGACGTGGGCGTGACCGGGGCGCCGGTGTGGTTCGTCGCGCAGACCGAAGGGCTGCAGATCCTGGTGCGGTGGCTCGATCTGCACGCGCTGGTGGCGGTGTGCGCGCTGCCCACGAACCTCGCGCTGGTTCGGGTGGGGATCACCGGGTTCAACCTGCGCACGAACTACCCGTCGCTCCCTCCGATGATGCTCGCCGACCTGCCCGAGCTCACCCCCACGCCGTGGCCGAGCTCGGGGTTCGACATGCGGCCGTCGATGCCGTCGCGGCCTGCACCTCCTCCCCCGCCGACGGTCGCCGCCGCCGAGGAGGACCGCCTGGTGCGCAGCCTGGTCGACCTGATCGGGCCGTACGCCTCGGTGCTGATCCGGCGCGAGCGGGAGCGGCTCGGCATCGGCCCGACGATCGACCGGGAGCAGTTCCGCGCGCTGGCCGAGGCGTGCGCCGGCCACATCGACAACGCCGCCGACCAGAAGCGGTTCCTCGCGCGCACCTTGGGGGCCCGGTGATCGGGCAGTCCCTCGGCCCGTACCGGCTGGTCGACGAGCTCGGTCGGGGCGGCATGTCGACCGTGTACCTGGCGGTGCGCGAGGCGATCGGCGGCCTGCGCAAGGTGCTGGCGGTCAAGGTGCTCGACGCGCGCCTGTCCGAGGACGCTCGGATGGTGCGCCTGTTCCTGTCGGAGGGCCGCCTCGCGGCGCGCACGAACCACCACAACGTGGTGCAGACGCTCGACGCCGGGCGGGAGGCGGGGCGGCACTACCTGGTGATGGAGTACGTGGCGGGCCGCTCGCTGCACCACGTGGCGGGCCGCGCCACCCGGTGGTCCCGGCCGCTGGCGCCGAAGGTGCTGCTCGGCGTCGTGGCGCACGTGCTCGACGGCCTGCACCACCTGCACGAGCTGCGCGAGCCACCGGGGCGCCGATGGGGCTCGTGCACCGGGACCTGTCGCCGGAGAACGTGGTGGTGTCGTACGACGGGGCGGTCAAGGTCATCGACCTGGGCCTCGCCACCACCCACACCACCGCGAAGGGCGAGGTGGTCGGCAAGCCCACGTACATGGCGCCCGAGCAGGCGCGCGGGGAGCGGGTCGACCGGCGGGCCGACGTGTTCTCCGCCGGCGTGATCTGCTGGGAGCTCGCGAGCCGGGGCCGGATGTGGGGCGACCTCGACCCGGCCGACATCATCCTGCACCTGCGCACCCGCGCCCCGCTGCCGGCGCTCGACCCGATGGTCGAGCCGGCGCTGGCGCAGGTGATCGGGCGGGCGCTGAGCCTCGACCCGGACGCGCGGTTCTCCACCAGCGCCGAGTTCGCCGCCGCGCTGCGCGACGCGACCGGCCGGTCGGGCACCGACGGGCTGGCGCCCTGGATGGCCGAGGCGTTCACCCAGGAGCGCCGAGAGTCGGAGGAGAGCGTGCGGGCGGCGCTCGCCGGCTCGACCCCGGGCAAGCGGACCACCCCCGAGGTGCTGCAGCCGACCCACACCGAGACGCCCCGCCTGCTGCCGGACTCGATGGGCACGCTGCAAGACACGATGGACGGCCTGTGCAGGCTCGAGGGGGTGCTCGCGGCCGCGGTGCTGCACACCGACCAGTCGGTGCGGGCGGTGGCCGCGAAGGCCGACGCGCACCGGAACGGGCTGGTGGCCGCCGCCAGGAAGGTCGCCGCAGCCGACGACGTGGTGCGGACCCTCGCGCCGTCCGGGTTGCGCTCGACCAGCGTGATCGAGCTGCGGGACGGGTTCCTCACCTCGCGCCGCGGGCCCACCGGCTCGGTGCACCTGCTCGCGCTCCGCTCGGCGTCCGAGGCGCTGATCCGGGTCGGCATCCACGCCGCCCTGCTCAAGCTGGCGGAGATCACGCCGATGAGCGCCACGCCCGACACGCTCGAGCCCGACCCGTCCTCCGAGCGCCTGTCGCGGCTCACGAGCCTGGTGGTGCCCGAGCTCGGGCCGCTCGCCGGGTTGATGGTCCGCCGGCTCGCGGCGGCGAACGGCGGCCA
This sequence comes from Myxococcota bacterium, assembly GCA_040080105.1. Taxonomy (GTDB): domain Bacteria; phylum Myxococcota_A; class UBA796; order UBA796; genus JACKER01. The sequence goes on along the minus strand of JBEBJC010000142.1, from coordinate 9,208 downwards.
CGCCGCGCTCGCCAGCCCAGACGGGCGGACCCGGATGGCACGTGAGCTGCTCGGACACCTGAGCGACGCGCGGGTGCGCGACGCGGTGCTGCGCGAGCTCGGATTCGAGAGTGGTTCGAGACCCCAGGAGTAGATCAGTGCAGAACATCAAGCACGTCCTCGACGCGGTTCCCGCGCTCCACACCGCGACCCGCTCCGACCTGTCCGGCAACGTCTCCGACGCCGCGGGCCGGGGAGAGCCGGACGTGGTGGCCGCGGTCGCCAGCCTGTCGCTGCAGCACCTCGACGAGCTGTCCGAGATGCTCGGCCTCGGGCCGCTGCAGTCCTGGGGCTTCGGCACCGAACGCGCCTCGCTGTACGTGGTGAAGCGCCAGGGGACGCTGATCGCCGCGAGCGGCGAGTCGGCCCGCAACGTGGAGAGCACCCTGAAGATGGTGGTCGCCGCGGTGGAGAGCCTGTGACCCCGATGTACCAGGAGTCCCTCAACACCCTCGCGAACGTCGCCGGCTGCTTCGGGGCGTGCCTGCTCGACAGCCGCGGCAACGTGGTCGCGCACCGCCTGTCTCCCCCGTACGAGCCGGTGCTGATGACCGGCGCGCTGGCCCAGATCTCGATCGCGATCGAGATGTACGCGTCCCTCGAGAGCCACCCGTCGCCGAAGGTGTTCGTCGCCCGGTTCGAAGAGGGCACGCTGGTGGTGCGGTGGCTCGACGGGTTCGTGGTGATGGCGCTCGGCGCGCCGAACCTGAACACCGCGATCCTGCTGGTCGCGCTCAACGCGCTGTCGATGAAGCTCGCGAACGCGCCGGCCGGACGCCCGGCGGCGAGCGCCGCGTCGATGGCTCCGCTCGCGTCGGTCCCGCCCGAGCGGTCGATCGCGCCGCTGTCGTCCCTCGCGCCGTCGATGGCCCCGTCGGGGACCGGCCGGACGGTGCCGGTCGACACGGTGCGGCAGGTCTCGGCCGAGCTCGCGAAGTCCCTCGGGCCGCTGTCGGTTTCGGTGGTGAAGCGCGAGGCGCAGAAGCTCGGGTTCGACGCCCGCACCCTCCCGTGGGAGCGGTTCGGCGAGTGGGTCGACGCCCTCGGGGAGCAGATCTCGGATCCCACGGCGCGGCGGGCGTTCGTGTCGGCCAGCAAGAAGCTCGCCTGACGGAGGTGGACGTGTGGTGGATCCGCGTGGCGCTGGCCGAGCCGGACTGGGTTCCGGACGGGATGTACGCCGCCCCGTGGACGCCGGCGACGATCGGCTCGGCCGAGGTGTACCGGCTTTCGGCCGCGGGCGTCGAGTGGCTCGCGGTGCGCGACGAGGGCCAGCTGTTCGAAGGTCGGGCGGCGTACGCGCACCTCGCGGCCGCGGGCGCCGACGCGGCGGTGCTCGGGCGCGCGGCGTGTGCGCTGGTCGCGCCGAAGTCGCTGTCGACCACCCCGTGGACCCAGGCCGACCGGTCGATCCCCGACGCGCTCGAGGCGCCCGCGCGTCCGCCGGCGCTGGCGGGCGGGGAGCTCGCGTACTGGTACCCCGCCGACGGCGACCTGGTGGGCGTTCGCGTCGGCCCCGACGGGTCCGAGGTGTCGCGGACCTCGGCCCGCCAGCTCGAGGCGGAGCGCAAGGCCCGGTTCGAGCAGCTCGTGCGCAACGCCCAGTCCGCCCGCAGCCCGGAGCGGGTCGCCGCGACCGTGCGCGCGGTGGCCGCCGCGGACGACCCCGGGGTGGACGCCGCTCTGGCCGAGCTCGCCGCCGAGCACGCCGCGCCCGCGGGCCGGGTGGCGGCGCTCGAGGTGGTGGCGCGGCGGCGGCGGCCGGGCGCGCTGGCCACGCTGGTCGCCGGCAGCCGCGACCCGTCCCCCGACGTGCGCCGCGCCGCGGTTCAACTGCTCGCCGACTTCGGACCCGACGGCCTGCCCGCCGTGCTCGCGGCGACGTCCGACCCCGATCCGGGGGTGGCGTCGCTCGCGCGGGTGCTCGCCCCACGACCGTAGACCCCCCGCCGGCGCGGCGCCGCACGTGTTTCGCGTGTGAACGCCGCGACGGTATCGACCCGGAGATGCCCCCTTGTCTCGAACCCTTTCGTGCGCGGTCGCCGCGCTGCTCGCCGTGTCCACCGACGCGCTCGCCTACCCGATGAACCCGTGGGGAGGGGTGCTCGGCGCCAACACCTTCGCGTACACCCAGTACGCGTACGTGTTTCCCGGCCCCACCGAGCCCATCGCCCCGTACCTCCAGTATGGGCTCGGCTCGAATGCCGACGTGCTGGTCGGCGCCACCGCGACGATCGCCGGCCACGGGGGCAGCAGCTTCGGCCCGATCGAGCTGTTCCCGCGGTACTTCATCGACGGCAAGGTCGGGATCACCCCGCACCTGTTCTGGTCGCCGAGCGGCAAGTCGCTCACCATCGCGCCCGAGGTCCACTACTACGGCAAGTCGGGCTCGTTCGCGTTCACCGGCAACGGGGGCTGGCGCCCGACCGTGACGTACGGCGAGGGCGGCGGGACCGACGTGGGCACGGTGTTCGCGGTGCTCGCGCCCGAGTGGTTCTTCTCCGACCGGTTCGCCGCGTTCGTCGAGCTGCACGACTACTACAGCGCCTCGGCCAAGACGAACAGCAACTTGATCGCCCCAGGGGTGTGGTTCACCCTCGACAAGGCGTTGAAGCACAGCATCTCGGTCGCCCCGCAGCTCGCGCTGCCGCTGGGTGACCCCGCGAGCCAGTCGATCAGCGTCGGGGCGTGGTACGGGACCACGTTCGGGGGCTGATCACAGCTGGCGGAGCCACCCCCTCGCCCCGAGCGCGGTGTCGCGCGCGAGCGGCCCGGGGTCGGGGGTCGCGAAGCCCACGTCGACCGGGCCGTCGGCCGCCGCCACCACCAGCGCGGCGCACATCCGGCACGGCTCGAGGCTCACGAGCAGCGTCGAGCCCGCCGGGATCCGACCCACCCCGAGGACCACACACGCCTCGGCGTGCAGCGCCCGGTTGTGCCCGCCGGCGTTGCGCGCGGCCCACGACACCGCGCCGCCCGGTCCGAGCAGGATCGCCGCCACCGGTCGGTCCCGCTGGGCCCGCCGGAGCGCCGCCGGCGAGGGGACCGCGCCCTCGACCCATGCGCGGTCCGAGCCGAGCCGCGGACCCGGGTCGAACGCGGAGGCGACCGCGCGCTGCTGCCCCCGGGCCCACGCCGCGCCGAGATCGACCAGCGCCGGGGGTGGGCCCACCTGCGGCGGCACCTCGGACACCCGCTTGCCCACCACCGCCGCCGCGGCGCGGTCGAGCTCGGTGAGCGGCGAAGTGCGCCGGATCCGCCGCCGCAACACCTCGTGGGCCCGCCCGGGGTACGCCTCCCACACCGCCAGCGCGAGCGCGAACGTGTCGCCCCGCACGAACGCCACGCCGTCGTCGACCGGGACGAACGCGCACCCCGGGCCGAGCGCGCCCGCCGCCGCGCGGTCGGCGTCGGTCGGGACCCACGGGCGGTGGTGGCGCAGGCTCAGCGGGTCGCCGTCCCGCGGTTGCCGAACGTGTCGGTCACCGTCACCGCGGTCCAGTCCGACGGGACCACCACCGGCAGCGCGCTGCCCGTCCCGTCGAGCGCGGGCTCGACCGTCGACGACGTGGTCCCTGCCGGCGTCTGCACCTCGACCGTCACCGGGCCGACCAGCGGGTTCTCGCCCGCGTAGTCCCCGTCGAGGTGGATCATCCGGTACCCGTGGGGGGGCGCGACCAGCGCCGCGTGGACCGCCACGTCGCCCGGGGTGACCGTGATCTCGGCCGGGACAACCTCGAACGGATCGGTGGTCAGGGTGTACGGCTCGGTGTCCCACGGCCAGGTGGCCGCCGCCCCGCCGTACCGGTGGCCTGCGATCCGCAGCCGGTAGGTCCCGAGGGGCAGCCCCGCCCGGTCGTCCCAGTGTGACACCGCCTGCCACGCGGCCCACCACTGGTGGGTCTGCTCCCCCTCGACCGGGTACAGCGGGGTCGGGGTGTGGGCGAGCCAGATGTCGTGCCGGCCCTCGTCGATCCGCCGCCCGGCGGCGGTGGTCACCGCGGCCCACTCGGACCCCTCCTGCCGCTCGAGCACGACCTCGGGGGAGTCGACCATCACGTCGCCGCCCTCCCACGCCACCTGCACCAGCCCCTGGACCCGGGCCACTGTCGCCGGCACGCCGAGCTCGGACGCCGGCGGAGCGTGGGGGCGGTTCCCGTCGTCGGGGCCCACGAACGGGGTCCACAGGTAGTCGCCGGGGGTCGTGATCCACGTGCCGGCCGCCGGGGTGAGGTCGGGCCGCACCGGGCCGTACGGCTCCTCCGGGTACGTCGTCGGCGCGTACTGGCCCAGGGGGTCCGGGTCCTCGCGCAGGTCGGTCGTGAGCAGCAGCTCCTCCCCGTACGCGAGCACCTGCTCCAGCACGTACTCCGCCTCGAGCGGGCCCCACAGCCCGATGTCCGGCTCGTACCCGCCCATCAGCCAGTCTTCGGGCATCAGCAGGTACCCCTCGTGGTCCTGCGAGTACCCGATCATCATCGCGTCGGGGATGCCGAGCTCGTCGAGCACCCGGCGGCGCCACTGCTCGCCGAACGAGTACACGGGCTCGCCCGGGAAGAACCCCACGAACAGGTCCTCCGACACCTGGGTGCCGTCGGCGCGGCGGGTGGGCAGCGGGCCGAGCCGGCTCGTGGTGGTCGACGCCTTCAGCGACTCGATCAGCGGCAGCGGCAGCTCGTCGAGGCGGAAGAACACCTTCACCAGGTTCGCCATCAGCTCGACCTCGAGGCACTGGTGGTACGGGAACGCCTCGCTCGGCAACCCGCCCACCGGGAACGCGAGGTCACCCGAGCCGCAGAACACCGAGCCGTACTGGGTGTTGAACTCGTCGATCGGGGTCGCGAGCGAGCCGTCGTCGGCGTACACCACGTCGTCGGCGTGGAAGTTCGGGGCGTCGTCGTACGGGGCGTAGGTCCAGTCGACAGCGCCGTCGCGGGTGACCCGGATCGTGCGCGGGTCCTTGTAGATCGCGCGCGACACCGTCTCCATCCGGATCGGGTCGGCGCTGGTCACGATCGCGTCGTACAGCGGCCGGGCGAGCGCCGCGCCGAGCTCACCCAGCGCCTCGTGCGCCGCGTACCCGCCCTGCCGGCCGCCCGGGGACGCGTCGCCGCCGGACCCCTGCACGAACATCGCGACCACCGGCTGCTCGCCGAACGTCTCCTCCAGCCCCACCTCGAACGCGAGCCCCGCGTCGCCCGACACCAGCGAGTCGTCGTCGGGAGACAAGATCCCGTGCATGCCGAAGTTCGCGAGCACCGCGATCGGCGTGTCGTCGAGCGCGTCGATCCGGATCACCCCGAGGTGCGGGTCCTTGCCGAGGGGCGGCGAGTCCGGACCCCACGGGGCGAGCGCGTCGTTCTCGCCGCGGCGGTCGTGGTACACGTCGTCGTTCGGGTCCCAGTCCACCGCCCAGCCGACCCCGAGCTTCGCCGGCGCCTTCCGGTCGCGCGCCTCGAGCGCCACCGCCGCGATCTGGTCCACCATCCGCTCGAAGTTCTCCCGGTCGAACCGATCCGAGCCGAGGAACCAGCTCGCGCCGTGCGCGTAGGTGCCGAAGCTCGCGTGGCTGTGGTTCGCGGTGTGCACCACCCGCCCGGCCAGCACCTCCCCGGTCTCCGCCTCCAGCCGGGCGGTCAGCGCGGTCACCAGCTCGTCGGCCGAGTAGATCGTGTCGGTCTTCGTGATCACCAGCTGGTCGTCGCCGTTCGACAGCCACACGACCTTGATCGTGGGCCAGGTGTGCACCCCGGTGCTCTCGATGAACGACGTGGTGTACGCCGACTCGCGGTCGTCCTGTTTGCCGTAGCCACTGAGACAAGTGCAGCGCGCCGAGTACCCGGAGAGCGGGGTCCCGATCGGGAGCTTCAAGGTCCCTTCTGCGGCGCCTACCTCCGGAGGTCCCGGTAAGATCGGCGCGGGCGGCGGCGGGGCCTGCCATTCGTCGCGGACACAGCCCAAAATTGCGACGGCGAGCACCATTCTGCCTCCGGAGAAGACACCGCGTTAACCGGTCGGGGGTCCGGGATGCTACGCTCCCGGGTCCGTGGAGGCGAGCATGCGCTGGGTCCTGTTGGCGGGTCTGCCGGGCTGCACCTACATCACGTCGGGGGAGTTCGAGGACCGGCTCGACAGCATCGACGAGGACCGCGACGGTTCGCCCCACGCCGACGACTGCGACGACGAGGACGACCAGGTCCACCCCGGCGCCGACGACGCACCGTACGACGGGCTCGACCAGGACTGCGACAAGATCGACCTGATCGACGTGGACCAGGACGGGTTCCCCGGGATCAGCGAGGCGGCGTACGAGGCGCTCGGCACCAAGATCGCCTACCCCGAGGCGCTGCGGGGCAAGCCGGTCGACTGCGACGACACCGACCCGACCGCGTACCCCGACCCGACCCACGGGGTCGAGACCCTGTACGACGCGGTCGATTCCGACTGTCAGCGCGACAACGACTTCGATCAGGACGGCGACGGGTTCATCCCGCCCACGCTGACGATCGACGGGGTGGAGCGCCCCGGCGAAGAGGTGCTGGAGGAGTACCTGCTGCGGTGGGGCATCACCACCGAGGAGGCGGGCGAGTGGGCGCCGCCCGGGCACCTGCTGCCGGTCGCGGGGGACTGCGACGACTACGACGAGGACGTGCACCCCGAGAACGCGCTCGCCGACGTCCCGTACGACGGGATCGACCGGGATTGCGACCTGCTGAACGACTTCGACGCCGACGGTGACTGCTTCATGCCGCCGCTCGCGGGGCAGCAGTACGACGAGTACGTGGCGCGGTACTTCGGCGCCGATCCGGTGCCGTTCTGCGTCGACCCGGAGCTGCCGTTCGGGGACTGCGTCGACCAGCCCGACGCCGACCTGCAGGCGGTGATGAGCGCGGCGGGGCTCCAGCCGGCCGAGGTCTACCCGTCCACCACCGCGAACCCGAACGTCGAAGCGCCGTACGACGGGGTCGACCAGGACTGCGGCCGCGACAACGACTTCGACGCCGACGACGACGGCTTCGTGACCAGCCAGGCCGAGCTCGACGCGATGAACGCGTACGCGACCCTGTGGGGCTACGAGGCGGACGTGCCGACCTGGGTGTCGGGCAACCCGGACGCCGGCATCACCACGGTGGCGGTGGGCGACTGCGACGACACGCGGTTCGACACCTGGCCCGGCGCGCTCGAGGTCCTGGGCGACGGCTTCGATCAGGACTGCGCCGGCGACCCGGACGCGGCGGTGTTCGGGTTCGGCGACAACGCCGGCGACTTCGACTGGACCAACCCGACGAACCCGGAGATCACCCGGCTGGGCGACGTGTTCCTGGTGATGGTCGGCGCGGAGAGCGGGTCGATCCCGGGCACGGTGCAGGAGTTCGGCATCTCGTTCCCGTTCAGCCTCGGCCGCGCGCGCGGGGGCGCCACGCCGGACGAGCGGACCTACCCGTACTGGAAGTCGCCGTTCGCGACGCTGACCATGCAGGGCCTGCTCGACATCGCGCTCGATCCACTCCCCACCGACGAGGACGCCGACGGCATCCCCGATCCGGTGGTGCACACCGCGTCGAACACCGACAGCACGATCATCTTCTACACGTACCTGAACCTCAACGGCATCGTGCTGCAGACCAACAGCGACCTGCTGCTGTCGTCGGGCGGCACGAACGGGATCGTCCCCACCTTGTACGCCGCGAACTCGGTCGACATGGTGATGGACGGGGCGAACAACCCGTTCGCGCTGTCGTGCGCCGACGCGGTGATCGAGGGGGTGTACTCGTACACCGTGCCGGCGATCCACGGCAGCGTGAACGAAGGGGGGGACACCTGCTTCATCGACGCCGCGCCCACCGAGTCGGGCGGAGTGTGGGAGGCGACGTTCGCGCTGTGCACGGCGGGGGTGTGCGAGCGGTTCACCATCGACGACGAGGTGAACGTGAACAAGGTGGCCGACACCGCCGACACCTGGACCTTCGGCGACCAGGACGAGGGGTGGCTGGCGCTGATCGACGCGACGGACGCGGCGTTCGTGGGTCCGGTCGGCGGCGACGTCACGCCGGTGTTCGAGGGCCTCGCGGTGACGCACCTCGACGTGGACGCGGTGGGCGACGTGGTGTACGCGGTCGCGGTCGCCGACGACGGCGGAGGGCCCGAGGTGTGGCTCGCGTACGGCGATCCCGACGTGGGGTTCACCGAGGCGCAGCTCGGGTTCGACGACTTCTCGGTCGACGGCGAGGTGCCGCACCACGTGGCGGTGTACGCCGACGAAGACCGGGTGGCGGTCGCGGTGTCCGCCAGCACCGGCGCGGCCGGCCTCGACTCGGTGGGGTGGGTGTTCTTCGCCCCGGCGGCCCCGTGATCACCACGGTCGTCGACGGCGCGGTGGCTCGGATCGAGCTCGCGAACCCTGCCAAGCTCAACGCGCTCGGCCCCGAGTTCTGGACCGAGTTCCCCGAGGCGCTCGCGCGGGTCGACGCCGATCCGGCGGTGCGGTGTGTGGTGCTGACCGGCGAGGGCAAGGCGTTCACCGCCGGGCTCGATCTGCAGCGGATGGTGCCGCAGATCCCGCTGTCGGTCGGCGCGGCCGACGGGAGCGCGACCTGGCGGCTGCACGAGCTGATCCGGCGGCTGCAGGCGGCGGTGACCGCGGCGGAGCGGTGCCGGGTGCCGGTGATCGCGGCAGTCCACGGGTACTGCATCGGCGGGGGGATCGACCTGATCACCGCGTGTGACCTGCGCCTGTGCGCGGCCGACGCGCGGTTCTCGGTGCGCGAGACCCGCCTGGCGATGGTCGCCGACCTCGGCACGCTGCAGCGCCTGCCGGCGATCGTGGGACCGGGGCGGGCGCGCGAGCTGGTGTTCACCGGGCGGGACTTCGGGGCCGACGAGGCGCTGGCGTACGGGCTGGTGGAGGAGGTGCTGCCGGACCGCGACGCGCTGGTGACCCGCGCGATGGCGCTGGCGGCGACGATCGCGCACAACCCGCCGCTCACGGTGCAGGGGGCGAAGCGGGTGTTGGTGGAGGCGGACCGGGCGCGGGTCGACCGGGGCCTGGAGTACGTGGCGACCTGGAACGCGGCGCACCTCGACACGCAGGACCTGCGCGAGGCGATCGCGGCGGCGGCGGAGCGCAGACCCCCGGGGTTTCAGGGTCGGTAGGCGCGGGGCTGTGAAC
>JBEBJC010001100.1:0-2856 GCA_040080105.1 Myxococcota bacterium | reverse complement strand
GGTCAGCGGCCTGGTGGGGGGAGGGCGGCGCTCCCCGGTCGGCACGATCGGCGGTCCGAGGCGGCCCGCCACCGGGATCACCCGGTCGCACACGTGCTCGGCGGCGAACAGGTCGTGGGTCGCCAGCACCACCGCGACGCCGGCGTCGGCGCGGGCGCGCACCGCGCGGTGCACCAGCTGCGCGCTGACCGGGTCGAGGTTGCTGGTGGGCTCGTCGAGCAGCAGCAGGCGCGGCGACGAGGACAGCGCTCGGGCCAAGCTCACCTTCTGCCGCGTGCCGCTCGAGTAGGTCGACGCCCGCTGGTCGAGCACCCGCGCGTCGACCTCGAGCTCCTGCAGCAGCGGCAGGCACGCGGCGTCGACCTCGGCCGGCGAGCGGCCGTGCAGAGCGCCGAAGAACGCGAGGTTCTCCCGGCCGGTCAGCGCCGGGTACAGCCCCGGCTCGGCGGTGATCAGCCCCACGACCCCGGCCGACGCCTCGGCGAGCGCGCTCGCGTCGACCCCGGCCACGGTGACCGTGCCTCGGGTCGGGCGGACCAACCCGGCCAGCAGGAGCAGCAGCGTGGTCTTGCCGCCGCCGTTCGGGCCGATCAGCCCCAGCACCTCGCCCGGGTCGACGTCGAGGTCGACCGCGTCCAGGACGGCCCGGCCGCGGTAGTCCCGCCCGGCGCCGCGGATCGCCGCGACCGGCTCCACTACAGCCCCGCGACGTACGCGTCGAGCTCGGCGAGCTCGACCGTGAACGGCTCCTGCACCGGCGGGAACCGGAACCCGGTCTTCGGGTCGAGGTCGAACGCGGTGACCCGGAAGCTGATCGCGAACCGCTCGCGCTTCCACTGGGCGAAGCAGAACATCCGCACGAACTTCTTCACGTGGGCCGCGAACGCCCGCGCGTCGCCGCCGTACCGCTCCGACAGCGACGGCCACAACGTGCGGAACATCTCGAGCGGGTCCTGGCCCCGCTGCACGAACTGGAACATCAGCTGGTCGAGCACGAAGAACGGCATCAGGTCGTCTTCGTCGGTCTGCTTCCGGTCCGCCGGCCGCAGCTCGGCGGTGGGCGGAGCCTGGGCCACGAACGCGAGGGCGTCGAGGCCGTGGAACCGCGCCGCCCAGTCGCACCACACGAGGATCAGCGACTTCGGGACGTCGGCCAGCGGGCACAGGCCGCCCGAGGTGTCGCCGTCCATCGTGGCGTACCCGACCGCCGCCTCACTCTTGTTCGAGGTCGCGAGCAGCAGCGCCTTGCGCACGTTCGCCACCACCCAGATCAACGAGCCGCGCAGGCGGGCCTGGACGTTCTGCAGCGGAACGTCGTCTGCCGGGTCATCCCAGGTGAGCTCGGTCCCGAGCAGGCGGCTGCCGAGCGCGACGTGGGTGTCGACCGCCTGCTGGATGTCGACCTCGAGGTGCTCGGCCCCGAGCTCCTCCGCGAGCTTGCGCGCCGCCGCCCGGGTGTGCGAGCCGCTGTTCTCGGTGCCCATGTACGCGGTGACCAGCTGGGCGTGCACCGCGGCGCGCACCTCGGCCTCGGTCGCGTCGGGCATCGCGTACCGCAGCGCGCGCGCGACCAGCACCGCGACCATCGAGCTGTCGCGTCCGCCGGACAACGCCAGCGCGAACGCCGGGATCCCGCACTTTCGCTGATACTCGCGCAAGGCGAGGGCGAGGGCGAGCTCGAGCTCGAGGTGGGGCAGGTCGCGCTCGGTCGGGGCGGACCGCACGAGGCCGCGCTCGTGTAGCCACTCGAGCGACGGGTCCACCCGCGACGGCTCGGTGCCGTCGAGCCAGTACGGCGCGCCCACCGGGGGGGTGCGGGGGGTGTCGAAGTCGCCCGCCACCGCGATCGTCTCGGGAACCGCGCCGTAGTCGCCGCGCTGCAGGCCGTCGACCTGTTGGCGCCAGCTCCCTTCCTCCATCCGGGTGCGCTCGAGGCCGGCGATGTCCACCACCCGGTCGACGAGCTCGAACGACCGGTCGAACAGGAACCGCTTCCCCTCGGCCAGCACCCCGCCGTCCTGCGCGACGAACACCGACCCGTCGAACACCAGCCGGGTGGCGTCACACCCGAGCAGCGACGCGTACAGGTACACCACGTGGTCCTCGCGGCTGATCTGCGACACCATGCTCCGCCGCACCCGGTGCTTGCCCAGGGTGAACCACGACGCGGACGGGTTCGCGATCACGTGCGCCCCTGCGAGCGCGTACACGCTGCCCGGGCGGATCCCCTTCCACCCGTCTTCACACACCTCCACCGCGAACCGGCCGATCCCGTGTGCCTCGAACAGCAGCGCCCCGATCGGGAGCCCGTCGTCGGTGCGCTCGACCCGCCCGCGCGGCCAGCCGGAGAACCACCGGTTCTCGTACTGCACGTCGCCGGTGGCGAGGTTCTCCTTCGGCACGAACCCGCACAGCCGCCCGTCGGCGACCACCGCGACCACGTTGTACAACACGTCGCGGTGGCGCAGCGGGAGCCCGAGCAACACCACCATCCCGGCGGTCGCGGGCACCAGCTCGTCGAGCGCGCGCCGCGACCGGTCGATGGTCCCGCGCATCATCAGGCGGTCGCCGAGCGAGTAGCCCGGGATGCACATCTCCGGCAGCACCAGCAGCCGCACTCCGCGCGCGCGGGCCGCGTCGATCACCTCGCGGATGCGGGCGACGTTGCCGACCCAGTCACCGACGGTCTGGTTGATCGACGCCGCGCCGACGTGCGCGGCGAGGGGGGCTCCGGCCATACGACCTCCACCGCGCCCTTATCCCGGGCCCTCCGGCGGGTCGCTCCGCTCGCGCCCGCGCCGAGGCGTGATACGATGAGGGGTGTGCCCCCCGGGGCGGCTCCCGCTGCCCCACTCC
>JBEBJC010001099.1:0-2857 GCA_040080105.1 Myxococcota bacterium | reverse complement strand
GTCGGCGAGGCGTGGGGCAGGCTGACCGCAGACCTGTGCTCGTCCTGGGTGCGCCACTGCGGTTACGTCGTGAGCTCGACGTGAGCGCCCGGTGGTGTACCACGTGACCAGCCGGAGAACGGCAAAGCGATGGCGGAGGTCGTGAGGCCGCAGTGGCCGCGGGATTCCGCCGTCGAGTCCTGCACGGGCACGAGCTTGGTGGAAGGCTTCGCGGAAGGCGGTGCAGGACAGTCGGCCACCGCGAAGACTGACGAAGAAGGCCGTGGACCCGTCCCCCGAGAAGGCCCGGTCGCGGGCCGCGGCATAGGCGCGGAGCTGGGCCACGGTGGAAGGGTGGAGCGGGACGAGACGGTCCTTCCTGAACTTCGTGCGGAGGATCTGGAGCACCCCACTCGCGAGGTCCACGTGGGCGCGATCGAGACGCAGGGCCTCGCCGGAGCGCAGGCCGGTGCTGGCGAGCAGGCCGACGAGCGTGTACAGCGTCTCCTCGCGCAGCGACGGGGTCTTCCTGGTCGTCGTCCGAGCTGCTGCGAGCAGGCGTGCCAACTCGCCATCGTCGAGGATGCGAGCCGGCGGGATCGCTCGCGACCGCGGGAACGCTCGCTCATCGAGCCGCTCGGTGCGGGCGTCGAAGATGGCGAGGTACTCCGAGAACCGGCGGACCATCGCGTGGCGCCGCGCCCGAACGTTGGGCGTGACGTCGCACCCCAGAACGAAGGCTGCGGCAAGTTCCCCGGTGATCGGTCCGGGATGGGCGCGCTCGCTGACGAACTGCCCGAAGGCGCGCAGGGTGCTCGCCTGCAAGTCGAAGGCATGCCCGAGGGAGCGCCGAAGGTTGATGTAGTCGTGGATCTTGACGCTGAGCCAGTCCGCAAACTCACCGTCACCCATGGGTCACCCCCGGGAAGGGAAGTGCGACGCTGGCCAACTGCGGCACCGCCACCTTCACGTACACGGCGGTCGTGTCGATGCTCCGATGGCCGAGGATGTCGGCGACGTCCTTCACGCGCTGCCCCTGCTGGACCAAGCGGGTGGCCAGGCTGTGCCGCAGCAAGTGGGCGCCGGCCCGCGGCGGTCGGAACCCACATCTCGCCAGTCGCCGCCGCACGATGGCCGCGACGGAGCTGCTGTACGGCAGCGCCGCCACTGGCGGGACGTGGCGAAGGAAGACTGTGGGCCCAGCATTCCGCGGCCGACTGTTCAACACGTAGTCGGCGAGCGCCTGACCCGCCTCGTCGAGGAGCGGAACGACCCGTTCGCGACGAGCCTTGGTCCTTCGGATGTGCAGTTGCCCGGTCCGCCAGTCGATGTCCCGCAGTTCGAGGAGCCGCACCTCCTGATTGCGGAGACCGGTCGTCGCAAGGATGAGAAGCAGGGCGCGATCGCGATCGGCGGTGGGCTCGGCGGGATCGATGGCCTCGATCACGGCGCGCACATCGGCCCAGTCGAGGTACCCCGGGATGCTCGCCTGCCGCCAGATCGGCACCTGCGGAACGAGTCGAGCGAGGTCATCGCGCAGCACTCCCTCTCCATTGAGGTACCGGAGCCACCCTCGCAGGTGAGAGACCGCCGCCGAACGAGTCCCGGTCGCGACGCACGTTCCCGCGAGGTGAGCGACGAACGCGAGAACGTCCTGGCCGCCGAGATCTGACAAGGGCCGTTCCCCGTCGCGCGCACGGTACCAGTGCAGCATCCGCCGAGCGAGCAGAACGCTTCCTGCAGCAGACCGCGGCACCAAGCCGCGCACGTCCAGCAGGTACCGTTGGAACGACGCCAAGACAGGAGCGTCGGCCGCGTCCCGCTCCGACAGCCTCGCGTCGTTGTGTGCGCCGCGCCCAACCAGGCCCGGCAGCACGTGAGCCAGCGCCGTGAGCGCCAGGGTTCGCGTCGTGGCCGCCCGCAGCCCGGCGATGAAGCTCGACACCAAGGCGCGGTCGACCGCATCGACCGCGGCGCACCCTGCGCGTTCTGCATGGCGGCTGAAACTCGCCACCAAACTCAGGTACCGGCGTGCGGTTGCCCTCGTGTAGCCGATTCGCGCCAACTCCTCCGCCAAATCGTCCATTCCCGGTCCCAGAGGCCCACGGCGCATCCGTCGAAGGACCCCTGGATACTTGAAGTACGTCTCAAGCATTGACCCTCCTCCATCGGCATGTCTCACCGAGGGCGGGGGAACAACACGCGAGAATATGTGGCGTAATCACGACGACGACATAGGCGAACAAGGCATCCTGACCATCCGCGCCACATAGTCGGGCGCGCCACATAAGAGCGGATCGAGCCCCATCCGTCGGATGCGCCCAGCGAGGGCGTCGAAGCTGCCTCGCATGTCGACGGGGTCGCGAGCCACGAACACCCGGGTGGTGGGCCCGAGGCTCAGCACGACGCCACCGTCGCGAGCACCCGCCGCAGCAGGTCGTGGTCCACGTCCGCGGCGACCTCGACGGCGAACGGGCCGCACCGGACCACCACCGGAGCCCGGCTCGCCTCCGACGCCGCCACCAGCTCCACCAAACGCAGCGAGGGCTGCTCCCGCCGATGCCGCCGCAGGTTCAGCCTCCACGCGTTGAGCGATCGGGGGTCGATCCCGTTCGCGCGGGCCCAGTCCGCACGCTCCAGCTGGCTCGCCTCTGCCGCGTCGAGCAGCTCGGCGGCCTCCGCCGCGTCGCGCACCTTCCGACCGACCACCACGAGCACCTCCGGTCCTCCGATCACCCGGCGCGCACGCTGCGGCCTCCCACCGTGGCTGATGGGTCACCCGGGTTCAGATCGTGCTCGGCGGCGAAGTCCCTCACGGACAAGCCGGAGGCCTCCTGCTGGTCGATCAGCTTGGACCAGCGTGTCGCGGCCGGCGTGT
>JBEBJC010000141.1:0-12990 GCA_040080105.1 Myxococcota bacterium | reverse complement strand
ATCTCCCGCCGCGCGGCGTACCGGGTCGCCCGCGCCCGACCCCACACCACGATCCGCGCGCCCTCCCGCCGCACCGCGCGCGACAGCGTGGGTTGGCTGATCCCGAGCTGGCGACACAGCTCTGGGGCGCCCAGGGGGCCGCGGGACAGCGCGCGGGAGATCGGAGTCGGCTCGCTCGGCATTCGAATGGATAACAGAATGAATACTAGTCACCAAAATCCTGAATACTCAATCGAAACGTCCGTCTTCCGGAATCGATTCTCGCCGCGAACCCCGCCCGACGTGCCCACGCCCGGCTACCGTAGGGAAGGAGGTGGAGATGAGGCTGCTCCTGTGGCTCGCGGGGTGTACGGGTGCGCCGACCTCGGCCGATGACTGTATCCCCACGACCGGCGACAACTGCGATTGCTCCCCGAAGTGCATGACCCAAGCGGAGCTCGACCGGATCGACAGCTTCTGCGACCTCGGGTGCATGTTCGACAGCGGCGGGTCGTCCGAGCCGAACTGGACCTGTGAGGTGGTCGACGACGCGTGCGCGGTGGTCGAGTGGCCCACCCCCTGATGCAGCCCGTCGGTCACCGGGCGGCGAGCACCTGCTCGACCAGGTCCGCCGCCCGCTCCGCCGCGTCCAGCCGCGCCTGTGACTTCGCCGCCTGGCTCATCGCGAGCAGCTTCGCCGGGTCTGCCACCATCGCCTCGACCCGCGCCACCGCCGCGGCGAGGTCCCACCCGTGCTCGACCAGCACGTCTGCCGCGCCGCTCGACGCGAGGCCGCGCGCGTTCTCCTCCTGGTGGTTCTCGGTCACGTTCGGCGACGGGATCAACAGGCTCGCCTTGCCGACTGCGCACAGCTCGCCCAACGTGGACGAGCCGGCGCGCGCGACCACCAGGTCGGCGATCGCGTACGCGTCGGCCATCCGGTCTTCGTAGTCGCGCAGGGTCACCCCGGGCGGCGGCGGGCCGAGGTCGGCGGCGACCTGCGCGTGGTACCGCGGGCCACACAGGTGCACGATCTGGTACCCGCGCGACGGGGACTTCGCCGCGGCGACCGCGAGTTCGTTCAGCCGCTGCGCCCCGAGTGAGCCGCCCACGAACAACACGGTCGGCCGGGTCGGGTCGAGGCCGTACTTCGCCGCGGCGGCGGTGCGGTCGCCGTCGAGGATCTTCGGGTTCACCGGCACCCCCACGAGGTGCTTCGGGCCGCGGCCCGGGATCCGGTCGCGCGTGCGCTCGTACGTGAGCAGGATCAGGTCGGACACCCGCGCGCACAGCTGGTTCGCCAGGCCCGGCACCACGTTCGCCTCGTGGATCGCCGTGCCGCGCCGCAGCGTCCACGCCGCGAGCACCGGCGGCGCGCTGATGTACCCGCCCACCCCGAGCACGAGGTCCACCGCGTCCTGCTTCAGCGGCGACCGGGTGGCGAGCACCGCCCGCAACAGCCCCCAAGCGAACCGGATCTTCCCGACGAGCCCGCCGCGCGGGTACTGCAGCGCGTACACCGGGCGGAACACGTAGCCGCGCTGCGGCGCGACCCGGCCCTCGATCCGCTCGGGGTCGCCGTAGTACAGCACCTTGTGCCCCCGCTCGATCAGCGCGTCGCCGATCGCCAACGCCGGGTACACATGGCCACCGGTCCCCCCGCCCGCGAGCACGATCGTCGCCAACCCACGCCTCCTGCGGGCGAGACTACTCGACGTAGCCGAGCGCCTCCAGCGCCGCGCGTTCCTCGGCGGGTACGTCGACCGTGGCGCCGGTCCCGAGCGCCTCGCCGCGCGCCTGCTGCGCGGCGTACACCGCGTCGGTCCACCGGGCGAGCACCCGCGTGTGCACCGGCAGGGCGCGCGACAGGTCGGTCTGCTCGTGTGGGTCGGAGCGCAGGTCGTACAGGCGCGGCGCGCCGTCGCCGAGGTCGAGGTACCGGAGGGACCCGGCGGTGAGGGCGCGCTGGGGCGGGGTGCCGATCAGGGCCTCCTGCCGCAGCGAGGTGGTCCCGAGCACCGGACCGGACGGCCCGGTGAACACGTCGCGGCCCGACGCGGTCCACGCCTCGGTCCACCCGAGCCGCCCGAGCACGGTGGGCCACACGTCGACCATCGAGATCGGCCGATCCACCACCGTGCCCCGCTCCCACGGGACGTACACCAGCAGCGGGACCTGCAGCTGCTCGCGCCACACCTGGCCGTGCCCGCCGACCCCGTGTTGCCCGAGCCCCTCTCCGTGGTCGGCGACCACCACGATCACGGTCCTGTCGGAGACCCGCTTCTTGTCGAGCAGCGCGAGCAGCCGGTCGAGCTCGGTGTCGACGAACGTGAGCTCGCCGTCGTACGCCTGGTGGGCCGCCACCGGATCGAGGTCGGCCCCGCCCGACCGGACCGCGGCGTCGGGGATCCCGCGCGCGGCGCGCCAGCCCTTCGCGGTCTCGTCGTCGCGGTAGGTGAGGTACTCCTCCGGCGGGGCGAACGGCCCGTGGGGGTCGTAGTAGTGCACCCACAGCAGGAACGGCTTCTTCGCGTTCTTCCGGAGCCAGCCTGCGGCGGCCTCGGTGGTGCGGTGCGCGTGGCGCACGTTGCGCCCGGCGTCGTCGAACGTGTCGAACCCGCGCTCGACCCCGGTGCCGGTGGCGAGCGGGGTGGCGCTGACGAACGCGGCGGTGACGTAGCCGCGGTCGTGGAACAGCTCGGTCACCGGCCGCAGCGCGTCGGACGGCAACGTGCGGCGCCCGCCGTGCGCGACGTTGCCGAGCACCCCGTGCTCGAGCGGCCAGGTGCCGGTCAGCAGCGACGTGTGCGACGGCAACGTGGTCGCCATCGGGGCCCACGCGTCGGTGAACCGGTACGCGCGCGCCGCGAGCGCGTCGAGGTTCGGGGTGGTCCGGCGCGGGTACCCGTACGAGGCGAGGTGGTCCGCCCGCGTCGTGTCGAGCGTGATCAGCAACACGTTCGGCTGGTCCGGCACCGGCGGCGTGCACCCGAGCCACAGCGCGGCGAGCACGGCTACGACGGGGGGTCGATGATCTGGGGCCACAGCGCGTCGGCGGCCTTCCGCCCCTGCCGCACCTGGCCGCAGAACCACTGCCACCGGGCGATGTGCTCGCGCGGGGGCGGCTCGTTGCACACGAAGTAGCTGTGCGCGGCGTCGGCGACGAACCGGCCGCCGAGGAACTGGAACACCTGTACCAGCTGCCGGTTCGCGTCGCCGTCGCCCTCCGCGATCAGCGCGCTGTTCAGCCCGGTCGCCACGCTGTCTTCGGCGGCGCCGAGCGGGGGCAGGATCGAGTTCGGCGGCAGCTGCACCAGGTTCGAGGCGAGCTCCGCGATGTGGTACATCAGCACCAGGTCGCCGCCGCCGTCTTGCTGCGCCAGCTCGCGCGCGATCGACACCAGCGCCTCGGCTCGGTCGCGGATCGAGGTGGACAGGCCGTCGAGGATCCACCGCAGCGCGTCGGGCTGCATCAACTTCGCCTTCTGCGCGTCGTCGTAGGTGGGCGGCAGCGGGTCGCCCTCGGCGGTCCCGGTGGTGAACCGGGTGATCGGCTCGCCGCGGCCGCCGGCCATCGCGCGGCCGGTCCGCAGCCCGAGCGCGAGCCGCACGGTGGCGGGCACGTCGGCGCCGAACAGCACGTCGAGCACCGCCGGATCGGTCGACATCCCGAGCGCCTCCATCCCGCGCCGGATCTCGCGCCCGAGCTCGCGCGCCTGGGGCCGAGGGTCACGCGACAGGCGCACGAACGCTTGGGTCGCCGGGTGGTGGCCGTTGCCCGACCGATCGACGTAGAACCAGCCGCTCTCGCCGTGGGGGTGCACCGTGACCATCACCGGCCGGCCGGGCGGCCCCGGCACCACCACCAGCGCGCCCGCGCCCTCTTCCCGCCCGACGCCACACGACGCGAGCACCGGGGCGTAGCACACCGCCGGACCGGTGATCGGCAAGATGTCTTCCGGGTCCCCGACCACGTGCACGGTGAGCCGGAAGCCGAGCTGGCGGGCACGCGTGAGCAACATGATCCCCGCCGTCGTCGCTCCCGGGCTGCTCCCGCGAAGGTACACGTCCACCTGAGGCCTCCACACGAAGCGAGAGCATAACTGACTCGGGTGAGCGCGCTCCGGGCGGGTTACGGGTCCTTCCAGGGAGGGACGGGTGGCGGACCCGGAGCTGGATCGGCTCGCCAGCGCGATTGGCCGGATGCTCCGGTCGCCCGCGGGCCAACGGCTCCCGCGCGACCCCGACGGCTACACCACCGTGGTGTCGCTCGTGTCCGCGCTCGCCGACGATCTCGGCCGGATGGTCGACCACGGCCAGGTGCGCGCGGTGCTCGAGCGGTCGAAGCGGATCGAGCTCGACGGCGACAAGGTGCGCGCGCTCACCCGCGGCCCGGCCGCCCAGGCCCACCCGCCCGACATCCTGTACCACGCGTGCACCCTCGAGCAGCTCGAGCGGTACCGGGTCGAAGGGGTGGTGCGCAGCGGCAACGGCAAGCCCGTGTTCCTGTCCGACGACGAGGCCCAAGCGTGGCGCGCGGCGCACCGGATGGGCGGCGATCCTCGGGTGTTGTACGTCGACACCGTGCGGCAGCGGCGCCGGCGGCTGAAGCTGCAGCGCAACCGGCGCGGGCTGTACGTGGCTCGCAGCGTCGGCCTGCCCGACGTGTTGAACCTCCAGCCGCACTTCGCCGAGCAGCGATCGGCCGGCGGGATCCCGGTGGTGACCGGCCCCGACGGCAAGCCCCGGATGGCGCTGATCCGGGTGTCGCGCCGGTCGGGCGTGACCTGGGAGGTGGCGAAGGGCAAGCTCGAGCCCGGTGAGCCACCGGAGTGGGCCGGGGTGCGCGAGGTGCAGGAGGAGATGGGCGTCGACGTGGAGTTCGACGTGCGCTCGCTGATCGGGCTGATCCGGTACGGGTTCCTCGCGCCGGGCGGGCTGCCGCGGCTGAAGACGGTGTACCTGTACCTGCTCGAGCCGCGGTCTACGATGGACGGGCGGTTCCAGCCGGCGGCGCGCGAGGGCGTGCGCGACGTGAAGTGGTTCACCCCGGAGGAGGCGTGCCGGGTGGTGACCCACAGCAGCCTTCGCCCGCTGATGGTGCGCGCGCGCGAGCTGGTCGAAGGGGTCGACGCTCCCCGCTCGTAGTCCCCGCCGCGCGGGGTTACCGGTCGGCCCAAAGGGGAGGCCAGGAACATGCAGTACCGCTCGCTCGGCACCGCCGGGGTCAAGGTGTCGACGTTGTGCCTCGGGGCGATGACGTTCGGCGAGGCCGACGAGAACAGCTTCATGCACCAGGTCGGCGCAGACGAGGCCACCTCGTTCGCGCTGATGGACCGGGCGCTCGAGTCCGGCGTCAACTTCTGGGACACCGCCGACGTCTACGGGCAGGACGGCCTGTCCGAGCGGGTCATCGGCCGGTGGTTCGCCGATCGCAAGCGGCGGGACGAGGTCGTGCTCGCCACGAAGTTCCGGTTCCGCATGGGGCAGGGGCCGAACAGCACCGGCGCCTCGCGTCGGCGGGTCGTGCAGTGTGTCGACGACAGCCTGCGCCGCCTGCAGACCGACCGGATCGACCTGTACCAGATCCACATGCAGGACGCCGACGTCCGCGAGGAGGAGCTGCTCCGGGCGCTCGACGACCTCGTCACGGCCGGCAAGGTCGTGTACGTCGGCTGCTCGAACTACGCCGCGTACCGCTTGATGGACTCGTTGTGGACCAGCCGCACCCGCGGCACCGTCGGGTTCGCCACCATGCAGATGCAGTACAGCCTGGCGGTGCGCGACATCGAGCGGGAGCACGCCCCGATCGCGGTGCGCGAGGGGGTCGGGATCTTGCCGTGGTCGCCGCTCGCGGGCGGCCTGCTCTCGGGCAAGTACCGCCAGGGCCAGACCCCGCCCACGGGCAGCCGCATGGAGAAGTGGAAGCAGCGGTACGAGCGGTTCGACACGCCGCGGAGCTGGGCGATCGTCGAGGCGCTGGTCGCCGTGGCGGACGAGGTGGGAGCGACGCCGGCGCAGGTGGCGCTGGCGTGGCTGTTGCACCAGCCGGGCGTCACGTCGGTGATCTTCGGGGCGCGCACGGTCGCGCAGCTCGACGAGAACCTCCCCGCCGCCGAGCTGAAGCTGTCCGAGGCGCAGCTCGCGCGCCTGGGGGAGGCGAGCGCGTTCGACCTCGGCTACCCGTACACGTTCATCCAGCCGATCCAGGGCCGGTGGTGACCGGCGTCAGCCGAGGCCGTCGAGCTCACCCTCCAGCCCGGCCGACCGGGCGACCTCGCGGATCCGGCCCACCACCTTCGGGTCGTGGACGAACGCCGCCATCGCCTTGAGCGCGTCGAGGGCGTCGAGCCGGCCGTCGGTCGCGACCCGCTCGAGCAGGAACTCCAGCGCTGCCGGGACCCGCAGCAGGCCGATCGCCACCAGCGCCACCCGCCGGGCTCCGGGCACCTCGGTCCACCAGCGGACCAACGCCGGCAACGCTCGCTCCGACCGGGACGAGCCGAGCGCGAGGGCGGCGGACTCGCTCTTCACCCCGTCGTCCACCAGCTGGCGGGCGACGTGGTCCACCGCGGCCGCCCCGCCGAGCGCGAGCATCGCCTCGAACAGGTCCGCGAGGACCTCCCCGTCTACTTCTCCGGCGCGGACCCGCAGCCGGAGCAGCGCCTGGCCCACCACCGGGTCGCCCCACGCCGCCGCACACTGCGCCGCGGCGGACCGGGCCCGGGGATCGGGGTCGGCGAGCATCTCGCCGATCCACAGCGGGGTGTCGGGGTGCCCGAGGCCGACCAGCGCCATCAGGGCCTTCCCGCGCAGCCCGGCCGCGGTGTCGACCGGCGGACCCCACGCCTTCTCGAGCTGGACGTGGTGGACGGCGTGAAGGAGCGGGGTCTCGTCGGGGTGATCGAGGGCGGACAGCGCCTCGACCAGCGCGACCTTCCCGACACACCCGGCGTCGGTCTTCGCGAGGCCGGGAGCGAGGCGGGCGTAGGCCTTCACCAGGTCGTCCACGAGCTCGCGGAGGCCGAACTCGGCGACGTGGCGGGCCGCGAGCGCGACCACGTGGGACGGGTGCTTCGCCAGCGCGGCGCGGAGCGCGGCCGTCGAAGCCGGGCTCGTCGGGTCGTCCCGCAGGGCGCGGATCTGGTCGAGCTGAGCCTGCAGGCGGTCGGTGGCCATCCCGGTGGTCTATCCTCGCGCGACCGCGGCTCGGAGGGAAGCTACCACTCGACCCACCCGACGTCCCACCGATCGCCTGGGGCCAGACCCGGCCCGCCGATCGGCGGCGAGCCACACGCCGGCCCGAGCTCCACTTGGGCGATCGACGCCTCGTCCAGGCCGTGGTCGTCGTCTTCCTCGGCGCCGGTCACCTCGGGTGGGCCGACCGGCACTCCCTCGGCGCGAGACAAGCCGCGGAGCTCGACCGCGACCTGGTCGCGCACGTCGAGCACCGCGCTGAACCCGTCGACGCCGATGTCCGAGTACGAGCCGCCCGCTCCCCGGCGGAGGAGCAGCGCGAACCCGGGCCGCGACGCGCGCGGGCCGGCGCCGCACAACGTCGCCCGGCGCACCGTGGGCGCGGTCCGCGGGACCGCGGCGCTGCCGGTCGGGTCGTTGTCGACCTCGATGCCGTTTCGCTCGGCGTCGCCGCCGACGTGGTCCACGAGGACGAGGTCCTCGACCGTCCCGACGAACCCGAGGTCCATGTCGAACCCGTCGTCGCCCGGGTTCACGCATACGAGGTGCGACGCGTTCACCGCGCCGCCGAACCACTCGAAGCAGTCGTCCGAGGCGTTCGCGACCAGCACGTGGTCGACCACCGTCCCCGACCCGACGCCGCCGAGGGTCAGCCCGTTCGTCTCGTTGTTCGGGGCGAGCGACACGCCGGCGTAGGTGATCCGGACGAACCGGAGCACCCCGCTGGTGTCGTCCGGGTCGTCCCCGCCGTACAGCTCGGCATCCGGCAGGCCCTCGATCCGCCCGCCGGCGCGGCTGTTGGTCGGCGCTCGCCCGAGGAGCAGGACGCCGCCCCAGTCACCGGGCGCGGGGGTGGCGGCGGCGCTGGTGAACGAGATCGGCTGCTCGGCGGTGCCGTCCGCGACCAGCTGCCCGCCCCGCGACACCACCAACGTGCCGCGCGTCGCGGGGTCGCCGCGGACCACCACGCCCGGCGCCACCGTGAGGGTCGCGCCCGCGAGCACCCGCACGATCCCGACCAGGCGGTAGTCCGCCGCGCACCCGCCGCGAGCCACACGTCGGCCATCCCACCCCGTCCGAGGCGGCCGAGGATCCGGAGTCGTGCGGCGCTCCCCGCTCCCAGGTCCATGGGGGTCACGACGCCTCCGGGTTCACAGGGCTGCAGCGAGGGCGGAGACCGCCACCACTCCCACGACCACCCCCGCGACCAGCGCGACGTGGGGCAACGCGGGGTGAACGTTGTTCAGCACGCGAGCGACGTTGCACAGGAGGCCGACCGCCCGCTGTGGCACCGTACGAGGGCTCTTCGAGTACTCCATCGCCGCCTTCACCACGTGGAACTGGCCGACGTTGAGCGCCCACAGCGCGCGGTGGGCCCACATTTGCCGAATCGGCGCGACCAGGAAGTTGCACTTCAGCAACATCCGCTCGCCGTCGGACGGGTCGTATCGGCCTTCGACCCAGTGAAGTTCCCGATGGAAGTCCAGCAGGAGGAGGTCGTAGGTCGCTGCCCGGCGGTGGACTCCGCTCGAGTGGAACACCACGTCGTACGCTCCGGTGGACCGGAGGTAGATCAGCGCCCGCACGACCGCGCCCACCGGGATCGCGCGCAGGTTCCCGTCGTAGTGACGCGCGAACAGCCCCTCGTCGCCGCCGAGGTCGCGGTTGTAGTGGGACAGGTACAGCTCGTCCGTCTCGGGCAACGGGGTGATCTGCACCGGCTCGTCGAACCCCGCGCGGATGTGGTCGAACACCCGCTGGGACTTGCGGAGGACGTCGATTCGGGCGAGGAGCTCGGCCGGCAAGGTCGACAGGTACACGTGACGAGAGGGTCGCGCCTGCAGGTCGGCTCGGTACGTGTCGGCGACCCACGCGGCGACCTCGTCGATCACCGCGCGGTCGGCTGGTGCGTCGAAGGCGTCGATCACCGCGCTGAACAACGCCACCGGGACCTCCTCGAACGAACGTTTCTATCGGGCACCTGGGGCGGAGTCGTGCCGCGGAGGTGCCGACCCCGCGGAGGTGTCGTGACCGGGTCGGAACACCTCTTGTGCGAGGTGGGCGGTGTACGCCGCGACGTGGAGCGGGATCAGCCAAGGCCAATCGCGCAGGACCTCCGGCTGCACGCCGACCCCGATCAACGCCAGGACCGCGCCGGTGATCATCGGGTGCGGGACGACTCCGTACGGGAACCGGTCCACCCGGCGCGGTGGCAGGCGTCCGAGCTCGACCGCGAAGTACGTCCGCTCGACCCCGAGGACCTGGGCCGCTCGGAGCGACAGCGCGAGCCCGAGCGCGACGAGCGCCGCTCCGGGGAGCGACCACGGCAGGTTCGCCGCGACGATCCACAGCAGGTGACCCATCGACAGGGCCTTGAACCAGGTGGCGTCGCGGAGGAACTCGCCGAACGCGATGTCGGTGCGGCGGGCGTACGTCGCGAGGTAGATCCCGTAGTGGACGAAGCTGGTCGCGGCGACGAACGGCGCCGGGTGGTGCAGCGCGGCGGAGACCGCGAGCCAGCCGACGGTGTACAGCAGGTTCTCCCAGCCGACCCACTGCGCGACGGCCACCGGGACGAGTGACCGTCCAGGGAGCCCGGCGAACCGCCGTCCGACGGGGGCGAGCGGCCCGGCGGCGACCTGCACCACGACGCCGACCCACCGCGCGTCGGATCGGAGCGCCACCGGATCGCGATCGATGTCCCAGCAGACGGCGTCACCGGGTCCGAGCTCGACCTCCGTGGGCGAGCCGACCCCGGCGCGAACCGCCAGCCGCCCCTCCGCGCCCACCAACCACCGGACGACGTGCAGGCCGGGGACGGCGACTCCCGAGCCGGCGAGGGTGGCCGGCGCTGCCCCGGCGGGCAGCACCCACAGCTCCGGGTCGAACGGCGCGGCCCGCCCGAACCGCGCCGCGGTCGGGCCGGCGAGGTCCGGCCAGGGGTCGAGGTCGGCCAGCGGGTACCGCCCGGGAGCCAAGCCCAGCGCGAGCGCCGCCACGCGCTCCGACAGGGCAGGGTCGGAGAGCGAGGTGGTGACGACCCGCGACACGGCAGCGAGCATCCGACCAGCTACCGCCGTCGTTCGTCGGGTCGGTGACCGGCGGGCGACGATTCGTGCCGAGCGCGCAGATCGGCGGGCGTCCACCGGCGCTGCGCGCGCGCCGCAGCGCTGATCGGTGTCAGCGGGCCGCGCAGGTGAGGGTGATCGCGGGCGAGGGGCCCCGGTCGTACACGAACGTGCCGTCGAGGTGCGGACCGGAGCCGCGGACCTCGAACGACAAGGTGCCGGTGAGGCTACCCTGCCCACGGTCGTCGTAGGTCAGCGCCACGTCGACCGGCGCCCAGGCCCGGCCGCGAGGGGTGCTCACCGTGCCGTCGGCCGCCCGCCAGTCGAACCCGCCCTCGTCGAGCAGCGGGCTGCACCGCCGCGGGTCGCTGGTGACCGTCAACGCGACCAGGTTGCCGTAGGCGTCGGCGTACGCGAGGTTCGAGGTGCTCCGCATCTTCAGCCGCGGGATCGCCGCGCCCACGTCGTCCACCTCGAGCAGACCGACCGCGATCGGGTTCGGGGGAGCCGCGCCGAACCCGAGCAGCTCCACCAGCGGACCCGCCTCTGCGTACGCGAGCAGCACTTCGCCCGTCTGCGGGTCGACCGACACCGACGGGTCGACGACGAAGTTGTCGCGCTCGAACAGGTCGTGCGGCACCACCGTGTCCTCGGGCCCGAGCTCGTACGGCCCACCGAGGAGGTACTCGACCACCTGCAGGCTGGTCGCGACGAACGTGAGCTGCCCCTCGTCGATCGCCGCCTGGAAGCTGTGCGCGGTCTCGTACCGCCCGGGGTCGGCGTACTGGACCGACAGCGGGACCTGCACCACGCCGAGGTCGGCCATCATCCACGGGATCACGTCGACCAGACCGTCGGTCAGCTGCACCGCCAGCGCGCCGTCGAGCGGCAACACCCCCCCGAGCGCCGTCGAGGCGCTGCCGACCGACCGCAGCAGGTCGTCGATGTCGTCTTGCTCGAGGTCACCGACACACGCGTCGATGTCGCCGTCGAACGCGAGCGCCGAGGGGCAATCCCGCGCACACGACACCTGGTTCTCCCCGGGCGCACAGGCGCCGTCCCCACACGCGCCGGGCGGCGGCGGCTCGGGTTCTCGGTGGCCACAACCCGCGGACCACACCAGCACCGAGATCACCGACATCGTCCCTCCGGTCCCAGCATACCTGCCGGGTGAAGGGTCGAGCGGCCGAGTGGGCTCTGTCCCCACTACTGGGGACGGGCACCTCTCGGAGCCGCTCAGCTGCGGTCCGGCTTGACCTGGTGGTACTTGTCGGGGATCGACGCGTAGCTCGCCGCCAGCGCTCCGAGCGCCGTCGCGAGCATCGCTGCCTGCGCCCACAGCGCGCCCTCGATCGGCAGCCACACCGACGCGAGCCCGATCGCGGGCGCGGTGGCGGCGAAGAACCCGCGGGTCCACAGCCCGGACAGCGACATCACCGTGGCCCGCTTGTCGGCCCAGGTGTGGGCGAGGATCGCGTCGGCGATCACCGGGCGGCCGAGCCCGCGCACCGCCTGGTGCCCGAGCGCGAACAGGAACGACGCGGGCCCGACCAGCGACGCCATCAGCGGCAGCGGCGCGAGCTGGAGCAGCGCGAGCAACACCAGCGTCCACCGCTCGCCGAGGCCCTGGGTGAGCCGGTGCGCCACCGCGGCGCTGCCGGCGGCGAACAGGTTGTACACGGCGAACACCAGCCCGAACGACCAGATCGGCAACCCGATGTGTTCGAAGTACGGCTGGTACGTCCACAACAGCCAGGTCGACGAGCCGTTGAGCACCGCCAGCGCGGCGAGCATCCACCGGACGCGTTGGTGCCGCCACACGAACCGCGACGCGACCCGGGTGAGCTCGATCCACCGCGCGGCGGCGTCGCGCACCGACCCGGTCGCGGCCTCGATCGGGCGCACCTCGACCAGGGTCTCCGCCACGCCGAGGGCCAACAGCGGCCCGACCGCCGACAACGCCATCGCGAGCCGGGGCGAGCTCGCCCCGACGAACCCCCCCACCACGGTCGACAGCGCGATCCCGACGCTCTGCGCCGCCGCTGCCCGCCCGGACCACACCTTGAACCGATCCGCCTCGCCGCGCGCCTGCAGCGAGTCGAACAGCAGCGCCACGTCGGCGCCCGACACCAGCGACCCGGCCAGCGCGAGGCCGAGCTCGCACAGCAGGAACCCCCAGAACGAGCCCGCGACCGCGTACGCGGCGAAGAACAGCGCGTACAGGAGGGCGCCGGCCTTCAGGCTGGTCGACTTGCCGAGGCGGTCGGCGAGCACCCCGGTGGGGACCTCGAGCGCGACCACCCCGGCCGCGTACGCCGCCTGCAGCAGGTACACGTCGAGCATCGTGAGGCCCGAGTCGGTCCAGAACAGCACCACCACCGGCACGAACAGCGGGGTCTGGATCAGGGCCGAGAACCACAGGTACCGGGACGGGTTGCGCGCGATGGCGTCCACGCGGCCTCCACGATCGCCTACCGCGGCCGCGTCAGCGGATCCACTCGCGGAGCGCCTCGCGCAGCGCGGGGTACGCCTCGTCGCCGGTCCCCGCCGCGCGCACGAGCTCCCGGGTGCGGGCCCGCGCGGCGTCCGGGTCGACCCCGCACAGCACCCGGACCGCGCGATCGGTGTGGCCGGAGGTGTTCCCGGCTCGGTCGCGGGTGTGCAGCGCGAGCAACGTGCCCACCCCCATCGCGGCCCGGTGGGCGCCGGCCGCCTCGACCAGCGCGTGCAGCACCTCGTCGGGCAC
>JBEBJC010001098.1:0-2862 GCA_040080105.1 Myxococcota bacterium | reverse complement strand
GGGACCCCTCACCCCGACCCTCTCCCCGATGCCGGGGAGAGGGGGATCGGCCGGAACCCTCAGCTGCGCCCCGAGGCCGGGGAGGGGGATCGGCCGGAGCAGCTCTCCGATGCGGGATCGGCCGGCGCGGGGAGGCTCTCCGGTGGGGGGACAGGGAAGCGCTCAGCGCTCGATCGCGACGAACCGGGTGCGCCCGCGCGACACCACCTTCAGCACCACCGTGTCACCGGCCGCCTGCAGCGCGGCCT
Source organism: Myxococcota bacterium (assembly GCA_040080105.1). Classification (GTDB taxonomy): domain Bacteria; phylum Myxococcota_A; class UBA796; order UBA796; genus JACKER01. The sequence goes on along the minus strand of JBEBJC010001098.1, from coordinate 2,614 downwards.
TCAGCGCCGTCGGGTCGGCGACGGGCTCGCCGTCCACCGCCTGGATCACGTCGCCGCGCTGGAGCTTGCCCTCGGCGGGACCGCTCGGGTCCACCTGGGACACCACCACGCCCTCGTCGGTGCCGAGCGCGCGGGCCGCGTTCGCCGACAGCGGCTCGAGCGCGATCCCGAGCCGCTTGCCGTCGAGCTTCGCCACCTCGGGCGCGTCGACCTCTACCGGCTCCCCCGGCACCCCCGGGCGCTCGGCCAAGGTGATCGTGGCCGTGGTGGGCTTGCCGCCGCGCATCAGCTTCAGCTCCACCTCCTCGCCCGGGTCGTGCCGGGCGACCTCGCGCACCAGCCCCTGCGAGTCGGTTACCGCCGCGGGGCCGAACGCGACGATCACGTCACCTTCCACCAGCCCCGCCTCCGCCGCGGGCGTGCCGGGCTCCACCTCGGCGACCAACGCGCCGCGGGTGTCGGGCGCGCCCATCGCCTTCGCCAGGGTCACGTCCATCGTCTGCAGCTGCACGCCGAGGTACCCGCGCGACACCCGGCCGTCGGTGCGCAGCTCGTCGACCACCTCGCGGATCATCTCCGCCGGGACCGCGAACCCGACCGTGTTCGCCCCCTGGATGATCGCGGTGTTCATCCCGACCACCCGGCCCTGGGTGTCGAACAGCGGGCCGCCCGAGTTGCCCTGGTTGATCGCGGCGTCGGTCTGGATGAAGTCGTCGTACGCGTCGTGGCCGAGCACCCGGCCGGTGCCGGACACGATCCCCGCGGTGACGGTGATGCCGAGCCCGAGCGGGTTGCCGACCGCGACCACCCAGTCCCCGACCCGCAGCTCGTCGCTGCCGTCGAGCGCGACGTGTGGCCAGGTCTCGTCGCCCACGAGCTTCAGCAGCGCGATGTCGGTGGCCGGGTCGGTGCCGACCACGGTGGCCTGCACCTCGCGCCCGTCGGCGAACCGCGCGACGATCGCGTCGGCTCCGTCGACCACGTGGTTGTTGGTCAACACGTACCCGTCGGCGCTGACCACGAACCCGGACCCTTCGCCGTGCACCTTCTGGTCGGGCAGCTCGCCGAGGAACTGCCGGAACGGGGCGGGGACCTGATCGTGAGCGCCGCGGGTCCCCTCGACCGCGATCGCCACCACCGCCGGCTTCACCGTGTCGACCAGCGGGGCGAACGAGCCCACGGGCGTGGCGGCGGTGACCGCCGCGGGCGGGACCACGATCGGCGTGGCCGGCGCCGCCTCCTCCGTGCGTTTCCCTGCGAAGCCCAACGGCGCCCACACCGCCACCGCCCCGAGCCCGATCCCGACCACCAACCCTGCCGCCGCGCGGGAGATCTGCATGTCGATGCCTCCGGATGATGGGGACTCCTTGTCCACGGCCCGGTGCGGCGTCACGTGAACTTCGGTCACGGAGTGCACCGAGCTGCGACGGGCGCCGCACATCCGGCGCACAACTTCGCACGGGGGACCTGCGGGCGGACCGGTACCCAGGAGCGGGGGGAACACCGATGAACACCGCCGCACGGCAGCCCGAGGACGCCCAGCTGTACTCGCCGATCTGGTTCGATCCGCCGCCGGTCGCCGCCGGTCGCGTCCGTCAGAGCGTGAGCACCGCGTAGAACACCGTCGGCGGCTCGGACCGGGCGTCGACGTACACCGTGCGGGCGTTCACGCCGGGCTCCTCGACCTGGCACGCGAGGATGTCGCGCCCCGCGGCCGGCCGGTCCCACCACTCGGGGTCCTCCTGCTGGCGGTGCACGAACCCGAACTCCGGCCGGGCCCGGCCGTTGGGCTTCGTGGTCGGCTCGAGCGGGCAGCCGACCGACGCGGCGAACGCCTCGGCCGCCGCGCGGTCGGGCAGCTCGAACCGCAGGCGGATCCGACAGTCCTGGAAGCAGTCCCCGTCGTACCGGACCTCCCGCGCGGTGGGCGGGAGTTGGACCCCCGCCCACTCCTGGGCTTGTTCCAGGTCCTTCGGGGCGGTGCCCGAGCACAGGAACGAGGTGAAGCTGGTGGCGAAACCGACGATGGCTGCTGCTCTCACGTCCGCTCCCTGTCCGGGTCGACCCGGGTTCCTTCCCGACCTTCCGCCGGGTCGGCGTCGGGGATGTTCGGGGTCACGTCCTGGCCCCAGTACTTCATCTGAAACTCGAGCGGCATCTCGCCGGTGATCGGGAACTCGTGCGCGAGGCCGACCTTGTGCAGGCGGCCCAGCACCGCGTCGTCGACGGTGACCCCGGCGATGGTGACCGACTTGCCCTGGTCCCAGTTGTACTGGTCGGCGACGTGGAACACACCCTCGAACACCATCGTCCCGGTCCCCTGGGCGTTGCCGTCGGGGACGAAGGTGAACGTCCCGTCGAACCCGGCGGAGTGGCCGCCGACGGCGAAGTACCAGTCCTCCGACGCGCCGGCGGTGAAGTAGTACACGTCCTTGGACAACATCGGCGACGAGACCGGGAAGCTCCCGCCCAACATCGGGTCGGCCCCGTCGAGAGACTCCAGCGCCAGGTCGGTGACCACCCCTTGGTGGTACGCGAGCTCGTCCGCCGCGACCGGCACGTCCCGGAGGATCAGCTCGGGGTCGACGGCGAGGGGGGCGCCGGTGTTGTCGAG
>JBEBJC010000140.1:0-12996 GCA_040080105.1 Myxococcota bacterium | reverse complement strand
GGCCCGGACCTTGCTCCGGTCGAGGTCCCCTCCCCCGGGGTCGCGGCGCTCGGCGACGGGACGTTCGGGGTGCGCAGCCGGCGGGGCGCGCCCACGCTGGGGGTGCGGTGGACCGGAGACGCCCGGGTGTGGGTGGACGGGGTCGAGGGCTCACCCACCCGGCGCGGCGCGCGATCCGAGCTGTGGGTGCACGGCGTGCCGGAGGGGGCGCAGATCCGGCTCGACCCGGTGCCGCCGGCGGTCCAGTGGCTCGACGAGTCGTACGAGCCACCTCTCCCCGGGATTGTTCCGTCCGATCCCCCTCTCCCCCGCACCGCCCCGTTTCAAGACGGAGACCGGCTGCGGTCGATCACCGAGGGGTGAGAGTGGACCCGGCGGGATTGGCCTCCCCGCCGGGCCCGGAGGTGTCGCGATTTCTGGGGTCCACGGCGTTTAACCGGGTCACTCAGTTTGAACGCCGCCGACCTGACCACTGGTCGAACAGCCCACGGTGGCGGGCCGTGCCGGAGTCGAACCGGCGTCTGCGGCGAACGGTGACACGGGTTCGAGAGGACCCCCGCGACGAATGCTGAGTCTCGGAGGAAGAACCTGAGCGTGAGCGACCCGACCACCCGCGTCACCGCGGGCTGCGTCTACCGTTCCGCCACTCCGCCACGGACCTCGGCGGGGTTGCCCGCCGAGTGTACGAATGGCCGAGGCTGGATTCGAACCAACACGTCGGGAGTGCCACGTGGGCAGCGGTTTTGTGCTGCCCCCGCGTCGATCAGTTTCAGCCTGAGCTTCAGCCTGCCTCCACACCTCCTGGCGGCTGCTACGCGAGCAGCCAGCCGAACACCTTCGCCCCGACCTCGACCTGCTGGCAGGCCCGATCGTTCGCTTGTTCCCGCGCCATCTTCACCGCCTTCGCCATCCGGTCGACCCGGTCGAGCAGCACCGCCTTGCGCGGCGCGGGCAGCGCCCCCGAGTGCTTGACCGTGTCCCAGTAGCCGATCACCACGTCCTCGTAGATCAGCTCGGTCTGGGCAGGGTGCTCTTTGGTGGCCTCGTACTTCACCACCACCTTCGGCGTCTTCCGGGTGCGGTAGGTGGTGACGCGCGCCGAGCGGTACAGGCCCGAGTTCGGGTCCTCCGACCACTCCTCGGCCTCCTCCAGCACCGGCATCTTGTCGACGAACGTGCGGAGGTCGGACAGCTGCTTCTCGAGGAACAGGAGGTACGTGACCGGCGCGTCGGCGACCAGCACGGTCCCGTCGACCACCACATCGGCGCGCGCGGCGGTGTTCGACCACTCCTTGGTCGCCTCCACGTCGAACAGCTCGGTCTCGAGCGCCGCCACCCGGCGCAACACCTCGGGCCCGGACAGGCGGACCTTCTTCGTCTCCGGCGGGGCGTCCTCACCCTCCTCGTCCCGCTTCCGGTACACCTTCGAGAACCCGGTGTACGGCTCGGCCTTCTGCGCTTCCTTGTGCAGCTCGGTGACCTCCCCGTACACCCGGGACTTCACCCCCTTCTCGATGGCGATGATCTGGTTGAGCTTGGTGGACACGGCCACACCTCCACCGCCCGCGGCGGCTGCCCGGCGGCTGACTCGGATCGACCGGACGGCGGGGCATCGTCGCGCCCGCGGTCACTGGTGCCTCTGAAAAAACTCGGCGGACATCGGCTGTCAACGGCGCCGCGTAATCTTCCGCCACAATCCGCGCGCGGCGGGGCTCTCCACCCGTCGCGGACCCGCCGGTGGTCGAACGACCGACACCATCCCCCGGACCGCGGCGTTATCATGCGTCAGGCCGCCACCTATCGCTCGCCCCTTGCGCGCATCTCCACGGCGCGCTGCTGGGGCACATCGATGCCGGATCGGGTCGCGGAGCCGGGCAGGTTCCGTGCGGGTGCGTTCGCGGGTCTGATCGCGTTCCACGTGTCGGCGGGAGCCGCGTGGTGGACCGGGGTGAGCGAGAGGGCGCTCGTGTTGTTCGCGGTGTTGTACGCCGCGCGCATGTTCGGGGTCACCGCCGGCTACCACCGGTACTTCGCCCACCGCACCTTCGAGACCTCTCGGCCGATGCGGGCGGTGCTGGCGCTGCTCGCCGTGTCGTCGCTCCAGCGCTCGGTGACCTGGTGGGCAGCGGCGCACCGCGACCACCACCGGTTCTCGGACCTGCCCGCCGACCGGCACTCTCCGGTGATCCACGGGTTCTGGCGCTCCCACCTCACCTGGCTGTTCCACACCGAGAGCGAGCCGCGGGCCCAGGTCAACGACCTGCGGCAGATGCCCGAGGTGATGTGGATCGACCGGATGTGGCGGCTCCCGTTCGTGCTCCTCGGGGTCGGCTGCTGGTGGATCGCGGGGTGGTCCGGGGTGGTGGTGGGGCTCGTGTGGAGCACGCTCGCGGTGTACCACGCCACGATGTGCATCAACTCGCTCGCGCACGTGTTCGGCTCGCGGCGGTACGAGACCACCGACCAGAGCCGGAACAATTGGCTGCTCGCGCTGTTCACGTTCGGGGAGGGGTGGCACAACAACCACCACCACTACCAGTCTTCAGTGCGGCAAGGGTTCTACTGGTGGGAGCTCGACCTCACCTGGCTCGCGCTGCGGGCGATGGCGCGGGTCGGCCTGGTGTGGGACCTGCGTGAGCCGCCCGCGTACGTGTACCTGCCGCAGGGCGCGCCCGCCGCGGAGCGCCGCTGATCCTGTGCTTCACCCAGGCTCTAGCCGGCCCCCGGGAAGGCGCGCCGAGCGCCTGACTACTGCAGCTCGTTCCACAGGAACACGAACGCGAGCGCCCACATCTTCGCCCGCTGCTCGGCGTTCGCCGCGCCGCCGTGGCCGCCCTCGGTGTTCTCCCAATACAGGATGTCGTGCTTCTGCGCGAGCATCTTCGCCGCCATCTTCCGCGCGTGACCCGGGTGCACCCGGTCGTCGCGGGTCGAGGTGGTGAACAGGATCCGCGGGTACTCCACGCCTTCCCGCACGAGGTGGTACGGCGAGAACGTCTGGATGAACTTCCATTGCTCCGGGTCGTCCGGGTCGCCGTACTCCGCCTCCCACGACGCGCCGGCGAGCAGCTTCGTGTACCGTGACATGTCGAGCAGCGGCACCTGGCACACGATCGCGCCGTACAGCTTCGGCCAGCCCATCGCCATGTTCCCCATCAGCAGCCCGCCGTTGCTGCCGCCGAGGGCGCCGAGGTGCTCGGGGCTCGTGATCCGCCGGTCGATCAGGTCCTGCGAGATCGCGGCGAAGTCCTCGTACGCCTTGTGGCGGTCCTGCTTCAGCGCCGCCTGGTGCCAGGACGGGCCGAACTCACCGCCGCCGCGGATGTTCGCGACCACGTACACCCCGCCCCGCTCGAGCCACGCCGCCCCGGTCACCGAGTCGTAGCCGGGGGTCAGCGAGATCTCGAACCCGCCGTAGCCCTCGACCACGGTGGGGCGCTTGCCGTCGAGCGCCAGATCGGCCCGCGCGACCTGGAAGTACGGCACGCGGGTGCCGTCGGCGCTCGTGGCTTCGTGCTGGGTCACCTCGAGGCCGGTGGCGTCGAACATCGCCGGGCTCGACTTCAGCACCACCGGGGCCGGGGCCCCGGGCTCGGCGCTCCCGAGCCGCAGGGTGGACGGGGTGACGAAGTCGGTGACGGTGGCGAACACCTCGTTCGACGTGTCGCTGTCGACCGCCCACACCGACACGCTGCCGAACTCGGACAGCCCGGCGATGTCGGACCGGCCGAACACCCCGCCGGCGGTGGGGGTGTGCACCGCGATCCGGCTGCGCACGTTGTCGAGCGAGGCCACGACGATCGCGTCGCGGGTGACCGAGTACCCCTCGAGCGAGTGCCGCGCGGACGGGACGAACAGCGGCTGGAACTCGCGACCACCGGCGAGGAACGCGTCGAACCTCGTCACCAGCAGCGACCCGGCGGGCCAGGTGGTCCCGTTCACCGACCAGTCGCTGCGCAGGCTCACCAGTAGCCAGTCCTTCCACACCGCCGGCTCGGCGTCGCCGGGGACGTCGAGGTGGACCTTGTGCTCCCCGTCGAGCCACCACGTCTCACTCGAGAAGAACGTGTGCACTCGGGTCAGGAACGCCCGCTCGTACCCCGGGTTGTGGTCGACCCACCCCACCACGTACATGTCGGTCGCCGCGCCCTCGTCGACCAGCTCCGCCTGCGCGAGCGGCGTGCCGCGCTTCCACCGGCGGACCTGGCGCGGGTACCCCGACTCGGTCATCGAGCCCTCGCCCCAGTCGAACCCCACGAACAGCGTGTCCTGGTCGATCCACGCGACCTCGGACTTCGCCTCCGGCACGGTGAACCCGCCGTCGACGAACTGCTTGTCGACCAGATCGAACTCGCGCTTCACGTCGGCGTCCGACCCGCCGTCGGACAGAGACAACAGGCACCGCCGGTACTCGGGCGGCAGGCACTGCGCGCCGTGCCACACCCACCGCTTGCCTTCGGCCGCCGACAGCGCGTCGAGGTCGAGCACCGTCTCCCACTCCGGCGCGGCGGTCGCGTACGACGCCCGCGTGGTGCGGCGCCATACCCCCTGCACGTGCGCGCCGTCTTGCCAGAAGTTGTACCACTGGTCGCCCATCACCGACGGTGTCGGGATCTTCGCGTCGGAGTTCATGATCGACAACAGCCGATCGCGCAGCGGGGCGAACTCGGGCGAACGGACGAGCTCGCGCTCGCTGGCCTTGTTCCGCTTGTCCACCCACCGCAGCGCCTTCGGGCCCTCGACCTCCTCGAGCCACAGGTACGGGTCGGGCTCCACCGCGTGGGCGAGCGTGGCGATGGTCCACATCGGGTCCTCCAGGACGACCGCGCACCGTACTCCGACGGGCTAGGTTCGTCGACGTTGGAGGTACCCGTGTCGGTCGTCCTGTTTCATCACCCGTTCACCCGGGCCGCGAACGTCGTGTGGATGCTCGAGGAGGTCGGCTGCGACTACGACCTGCGGTGGGTCGACCTCCGGGCGGGCGAGCAGAAGGCGCCCGAGGTGGTCGCGCTGAACCCGATGGGGAAGCTGCCGATCCTGGTCGACGGCGAGGTGGTGGTGACCGAGTCGGCCGCGATCGGCCTGTACCTCGCCGACCGGTACGCCCCCGGGCGCCTCGCCCCGGCCCTCGACGAGCCGGCCCGCGGCGCGTACCTGCGGTGGTCGCTGTTCGCTCCGTCAGTGATCGAGCCCGGCTCGATGGCGAAGGCCGCCGGGTGGGAGTACCGCACCGGCGCCGCCGGGTGGGGAGACCACCCCGCGATGCTCACGGCGATGCGGGCCGCGATCGGCGACGGGCCGTGGCTGCTCGGCGATCGGTTCACCATGGCCGACGTGATCTTCGGCGGGACGGTCGCGTACATGTTGCGGTTCGGGATGCTCACCCCGGAGCCCGTGTTCAGCGGGTACGCCGAGCGCCTCGCCGCCCGGCCGGCGGCGGTGCGGGCGGCGGCGCGCAACGCCGCGATCGTCGCCGAGCGGGGCCTCGCGACCTGATCAGTCGCCGCAGCCGCACTCGAGCTCGACCGTGCGGACCATCCCGTCGTTGATGAACGTGGCCTTGCCGCTGTACCGGATGCCGCCCTCCCCCATCAGGTTCGGCAGCATCTCCAGCGTCAGCACGTAGCCGCTGCCGTTCAGGTCGAGGGCCATCCCCTCCCCGAGCTCCCGGTCGGCGGCGATCCGCAGCTTGCGGTCCTTGCCGTCGATGTGCATCAGCGCGGTGGGCTCTGCGCCTCCTCGCCAGTACACGAGGTCGGAGGCTCCCGGGTGACTGCAGCCGCACCCCGCCCCAGCCGGCTCGGCGGTGAGCTTTCCCAGCTCCGGCGCGGCAGCGCTCGGGAGGTCGACTTCGGGGGGCTCCTCTCGGGCGTGCTCGCGGTCGCGCCCCGGCTTCGGCTCCGCCGGAAGCTGGACCCGCTCGGGGGCAGCCGCCGGCGCGGCCGGAGCCGGAGCCACCGGGGCGCCCGAGCACGCCAGCCCCGCCACCACCACCGCCATCACCAGCGCAGTCGCACGGTTCATCCCATCCTCCTGGCGGAAAGCTCACCAGGTGCGTGTTGGCGGTTGGTTGAAAGTTGTGCGCGCGATAGCCGCGCCGGGGAGGCGCCCATGGCTTGGTTCGAAGGTACCCACAGCGAGACGTTCACCGTGGCCCGCGATCCGGCGGCCACCCGCGCCCACTTCGCCGATCCGGCGGTGATCGTGGCGCACACCGAAGGGCTGCAGTCCCACGCGATCGAGGGCGACGTGGTCCACTTCGTGATGAAGCCCCAGGACCACGGCGTGGTCAAGTTCGCCGGCGACTACCGCTGTCGGTACACGCTCGACGGCGACGTGCTCCGGTGGTCGCCCGCCGGCGGGAACACGCGCCAGTCGGGGGAGGCCACGTTCCGCGCCGCAGCCGGCGGGACCGAGGTGACCTACACCGAGACGATCGAGGTCGAGCTCGAGGTGAACGCGATGATGGCCCCGATGCTGAAGCTGGTGATGGGGCCGATGCTCGCGCACGAGGCCAAGGAGTACGTCCGGAGGATGGTCAGCGCGCTGACAAAATGAAGGCGACACAAAATTTATAGTTGCACTCATTTTGAGTGACGACTACAGAACGAGCATCGGAGGTCCGATGTTCGTGTGGTCGTCGATCGGGTGTCTGTCGGTGTCACAGCTCGTCCCGCCCACGGTCGACGAGGACCCCTCGCTGCCGTCCGAGGCGCTCGCGGGGACCTCGCTGCGGGTCGAGCGGTGGGGTTCACCCGACGACCCGCTGGTGGTGTTGCTGCACGGCGGGCCCGGCGCGGACTTCGACGGCTTGGCGCGCCTCGCCCCGCTCGCCGACGACGGGTTCCAGGTGCTCGCGTTCGACCAGCGCGGCGCGGGCCGCTCTCGCCGACACGACCCGGGCTCGGTGTCGGTCGATCGCCTGGTCGACGACGTGGCGGAGCTGGTGGAGCGCCACTCCCCCGACGGCAGTGTGATCCTGGTGGGGCACTCGTGGGGGGGGATGCTCGCCGCCGCCACGATCGGCGCGTACCCCGAGCTCTCCGACCGGGTCGTGTTGCTCGATCCCGGCCCGTTCGACGGCGAGCGGTGGAAGTCGCTCGGCCTGACCCGGATCGACCTGTCGGCGGAGCCGCTCAACGACCTGTTCTGGTCGGAGCAGATGGTCAGCCCCGACGGCCACGCGCGGCTGGACTGGCACTTCCAGCAGCTCGTGGCCGGCCAGACCCCGGCGTACCGGATGTCGACCGACGACCCGATGCCGTTCCGCCGCTACGGTCGGGTGTCGTACGACGACGTGATGGCCTCGGCGCAGGACGCCGACGGGGAGCCCGCGTGGGACTTCGCCGCGGGGGTCGCCGACTGGCCCGGCACCGCGCACTTCGTGTGGGGCGGGGCGAACGAGATCATGGACCCCGCGTACCGGGCGGCGCAGGAGGCGGACTGGCCGCACACGACCACCACCACGATCGACGGCGTGGGGCACGACCTTCCGTGGGTCGCCGCCGACGCGGTGCTCGCGCACCTGCGGGAGGTGCTGTGATGGTCGCCCTGGTCAGCGTGGCGTCCCTCGCCGCCGGGCTCACGCCGCAGCCGCTCCCCGGCGACCAGCGCGCGCTGGTGGAGGTGACGGCCGAGCCGCACCTGGTGGTGGCGGCGGGGTACGAGCGCGGCGTGTCGGTGGGCGGGCGCGAGGTGGGGCTGGCGGCGACCGTAGCCCTGCCGGTGTTCCTGCTCGACGGCGCGCACCAGCGGTGGGAGCTGTCGGGCCGCGCCGCGGTGCTCCGGTGGCGCGGGCTCGGCGTCGGCGTGCGCCTGTCGGCGGCGGCGCAGACCACCGCGAGCGACGTGTTCCGCGGGGTCGCGCTCGGGGTGGGCGGCGTCGCCACCCCGGGGCTGTACGGCGAGCGCGGGTTCGCCGCGGCCGAGCTCGGGCTCGGCCTCACCCCGGTGACATGGATCTCGCCGACCGATCGGTACGCGCGCGAGGTGTGGGACGCGCCCTCCGGGTTCTACGCGGGCACCGGGACCGCGGCCACGCTCGGCGTGTGCGGGGGGCTCACCTTCGGGCGGATCGGGCTCGGGGCCCGGCTGGGGGTGGACGGCACGCTCGCCGGGGGACACCGTACCGCTCCGGTGTTCGCCGGGGTAGGGGCTCACGTGAGCCTGTGACCCTGACCCTACCGGACCGGTTCGCCGACTACCCGCTGCGCGACCGCAAGCGCGCCCGCACCCGCCTCGGGCTGGTGAGCGCGCTGCTCGCCCGGCTCGACGCCCGCCCGCTCGACGAGATCGGGGTCGACGAGCTGTGTGACGAGGTCGGCGTGTCGGCAGGGACCTTCTTCAACCACTTCCCGACCAAGGCCGACCTGCTCACCCACTACGTGCAGCTGTGGAGCCTGCGGGTGGGGTCCCTCGCGCGCGACGTGGGCAAGGACCACGACCCGCTGCGGGCGGTCGACGCGCTGTTCGCGGCGACCGCGGCCGAGGTGGCGCGCCACCCGCGGGTGATGTTCGAGGTGCTCGCGTGGCAGGCCCGGAGGCCGGTCGCCCCTCCGCCGCCGATCGAGCGGGTCGAGCGCCTGCTGTACCTCGACGACGCGCCCGGGGTCGACCAGCTGTCCGACGCAGGCCTCGGCGCGCTGCTGGGCGAGTGGATCGGGCGGGCGGTGGCCGAGGGTCAGCTCCCCCCGGACACCGACGTGGCGGCGGTGACGTTGGCCGCGGCGTCGGTGTTCTTCGGGGTGCCGCTGCTGCTCGGGCACACGAGCCCCGAGCAGATCGGCGACGGCTACGCGCGGGCGCTCGCGCTGGTGTGGGCCGGCGCGCGCGCGCGGTGACGGCGGACGAGCGCCCCCGCCAACAACACGCCGAACAGCCCGGCCGAGCTCCGCCCCTGGTCGAGGCACCCGTACTCGGGCGCGGTGACGCCGCCGCCGCACAGCGGGTCGCCGCCGTTCGGATCGTCGCCCGCCGAGAGCTCCTCGGTGTCGGGCGCACCGTCGGCGTCGCTGTCGGCGTCGAGCGCGGCGAGCGCGCTGGCCAACAGCTCGGTCTGTGAGCCGCCGGTCACCCCGGCGTCGACCAGCGCGGCCCCGAACGGGGCGGTCACCGTGCCGGCGCCGCCGAGGTTCGAGTCGTGGCACACCGTACACGCAGGTGTACACGGCATCCCGAGCTCGGCCTCGAGGGTGGCCGGGTACGTCGCCGACGCGTGCGCCAGCGACAGGTGGATCCAGAACACGAGGCCTCCCGTCACAGGAAGAAGTGGGCCTGGAGCAGCCCGAACGGAGCCCCGGCCACACCCGGCGTGCAGTACACCGAGCCGTAGCCGCCGTCGAGCCGCACGTCGGCGTGCGGGGCGAAGAACCACTGGACCGCGGCGGTCCCGGTGGCCGAGGTCGCGGCCCCGTCGCCGAACGCGGGGTCACACTGCTCGCCGATCCCCTGCAGGTGCAGACCCTGCACCGGCTCCCAGTCGACGATCGCGGTGGTCACGAGGCCGGTGTCGGTGCCGGCGTCGGAGCCGTCCAGCAGGACGTCGGCCTCGACCATCAGCGCCAGCGGCTCCACCGGGGCCCACCGGGCAAACACGCCCTCCGCCATCCGCCGGCGCGGCGCCAGGGTGACGAGGTCGGTGCCGGCGGTGGTGAACAGGCTCGACACGCCGAGCTCGAGCGCGGTGTCGGCGGCGTACGCCGCGTACAGGCTGTAGCCGCGGTCGCGGAACGAGTCCGGCCGAACCTGGAAGTTCCCGGCGATGCCCATCAGCTCGGCCCGCCACTTCCGGTTGTTGAAGAACAGCGACACCCCGGTCTGCTGCTCGTCGTTGATCGTGGTGCGGGTCGCGCCGCGCACGTCGAGGATGTGGTCCTCGGTCCGGATCCCGAACGGCAGGTTCATCCGACCCGCCCGCACGGTGACCGCCTTCGACGGGGAGTACGACGCCCAGTACTCGCGCGAGACCAGGTTCCAGCTCGGGTTGGAGGTGATCCACGCCTCTTGGGCCCCGGCGCTGACCACCCCCAGCGCGGCCGACACCGCGAACGACTCGGTCTGCACCGCGCCGCGCAGGTCGGACTGCATCAGGATGAACTGCACGTTCGCCGGATCCGGGATCAACAGCCCGCGCACGTCGGCCTGCAGGTGCACCACCTCGGGCAGAGGCACCGCGCCGAACAGGAAGTCCTTGATCGGCCCGGGGTTCTCCACGTCACCGCCGTCGGTGAAGTGAGTGCGCAGCAGGATCTCCCCCTGGGCCCGCCCGTAGTCGGTGAGCGTGCCCGCCCCCGACGGGTCGACGTGGCACTGGGCGCACCCGGTGTACCCGTGGTGGATCATCCACGGGAACGCGAGCGCGGGCCGCGCCCACCCGAGCCCGATCACCACCGCGAGCAGCGCGGTCCACAGCCAGCGGTCAGGGCGCATCCACCAGATCCATGGTCACGGTTGCGTACATCTTGTGGTCGAACGAGATGCCCATGTACGGCTCGATCGTGATGCCGTGCTTCGACACGTCGTAGTCGAACTTCGCCTTGATCTTCCACCCGGTCTTCGTCTTGGTGGTGGTGTACCCCACCGACACCGGCTGGGTCACGCCGTGGATGGTGAAGTTCGCCGCCACGGTGCCGGTGGTCGACCCGTCGGTGGGCCAGGTGACCTCGCCCTTCGCCAGATCGAGCACCGCGTTCGGGAACTTCGCGATCTCGACGTAGTTGTCGTTCATGTGCTCGTCGCGCAGCGTGATGCCCGAGTCGACGGTCGACATCGGCACGGTGAACGTGAGCCGACCGTTCGCCTCGGCCACGGTCACGGTGCTCGTGACCCCCTCGATGCTCATGAAGCCGGGGCTACCGGTGGCGAAGAAGCTGATCTTGGGCTTCCCTTCGATGCTCGGCGCGGCCAGCGCGGCCGAGGAGAGCCAGGTGAACGCCAACAACGAAGACAGGATGGGCGCGATCCGGTGCAAGGAGCCTCCAGCGAGACATCACGACGTGTGCCTTGGATAACGAGCCGGGGCCGATCGGTCGGCCGCGAATTTCGTCACTTCGTGTGGCTCTCGCTCCGCCGGGTGGCGAGCACCCAGCCGTCGGGGTCCACCGAGACCCGGGTGACCTTGCCGGGCGGGGCCGCCGCGGTCACCGTGCCCGCGCCGTCGACCACGGTGACCCACAGGTCGACCTCCCCCTGGTCGGACTTCACCCGCACCGGCACGTCGAACGTGCCGAACGGGACGTCGGCGGTCACCGCCACCGTGACGCTCCGCCCCTTCGCGCTCCAGGTGGCGTCGATCGCGGGCAGCGTGCCTCCGTACACCCAGTACGCGAAGAACGGGTCGAGGTCCTTGCCGCTCGTCCCCTCGAAGTACGACACCAGGCGCTCGGTGGTCAGCGGCTCGTGTGGGTGCTCGCGCAGCAGCAGATCGATGCCCCCGAAGAACGCCTCGAGCCCGATCCGTCGCTGCAACATCTCCCCGAGCATGTACGGCCCGTAGTCGTACACCACCGGGCCCGGGTCGGGCTGCTGGTACGCGCCCGACAGCGTCGCGTCCCACCACGGGCGCGCGGTGCCCTCCCACGCCTTGCGGTTCGCGTTCTGGCGGATCCGGCAGTCCTCGGCGCCGAACGCCGCGGCGACGTACATGCACGAGAACAGCTCGGAGAACGACTCGGCGATCCAGAAGTCCTCGCGCGAGGCCGGCGGGACGAGGTGGCCGAAGTACTGGTGCGCGAGCTCGTGCGCGAACACCGCGTTCTCGAGGTGGGGCTGGGTCCACCGCACGTTGTGCACCCCTTGCAGCGGGTCGCCCGACGGGACGGACATCTGCTGGACGTCGATCATCCCGTGGGCCGCGACCCACCGGAACCCACCGAGCTGGCGCGGCTCCTCCAGAACCTCGATCTCGCGCACCGGGAACTCGGGCAGCCACCCTTGGTAGAACTGCACCACCCGGCGCACCTCGGGGCCGAACGCCTCGACCGCGCCGAAGTGGGAGGTCAACAGCCGCGTCCGGATCGACGGGAACCCGAGCTGGGCCGGGTCCTCCGCGGTGGTGTACCACCCGGCCGAGATCCCCGGCCACCAACCCGGGTGGTCGCCGCTCGACGCCTCGACCAGGCGCCACCCTTGCTTTTCGTACTCGCGCCGGGTCTCGCCCGACACGGTCACCACCAGGTTCTTCACCGCCACCGGCACGCCGACCGTCGCGGTGAACGGCCACGCCATCCCGGAGTCGCGCCCGCCGAGGTCGGGGAGGAACCACTGCAGGCCCGAGCCCGGGGCCTGCCACAGGTCTTCGTGCACGACGTGCAGCTGCAGCTCCGCCCCTTCGGCGAGCGGCGTGGGCAGCAGCAGCCGCAGCCGCACGTGCTCGGGTTCGGGGTCCGGCTCGGGCTCCGGGGGCTGCGGCGCCGGCGCCGGCCGGGGCCCCGGCTTCGGGATCGGCGCCGGCGTGGGGTCCGGCGTCGGGGGCTGGGGCGTCGGCTCGCCCTTCCTGCGCTCGACCGGGCGACCGAGCAGCGGCGTGCCGTCGGCGAGCTCGGCGGTGAGCACCTGGAAGTCGCCCCCCATCCACGCGGCCGCCTCGAACTCGAGGTCGATCCACCGCGCCTCCCCGCCGACCGCCCGCACCACCAGCTGGCTGTCGACGTGGGCGGTGAGGGCGGCGGGGCCCGGCTGGATCGTCACCGTGCTGACCGCGCGGACCGGGTCGACCCTCCGCCGCGGGAGCGGAGCCGACAGGGGGTCGCCCGCGATGGACGGCGGGTGGGGCACCCCCGCGACCAGCCCGTCCACCACCAGGCCCGTCGGGGCCACCCCGAGCGCCGCCACCCGGATCTGGCGCCGCGGATCGGCCGCGCCGGTGGGGTCGCCGATCACCGCCAGCCACCGGTCGGCCTCCCCGCCGACCTGGGGCGCGACCAGCCCGTACCGCCGGTCGGTGAGCAGGTCCCACAGGACGAGGCCGTCGCTGCCGCCGCCGAACCGATCCCACGC
>JBEBJC010000139.1:0-13023 GCA_040080105.1 Myxococcota bacterium | reverse complement strand
GGTCCGCGCGCTCGACGCCCTGCCCCTCGCGCTGGAGCTGGCGGCGTCGCGGATGCGGTGGACCACGGTGTCCGCGCTCACGCTGCACCTCGACGCCCGGCTCGAGGGGCTGCGGGCGAACGACGACCGACCCACCCGCCACCAGTCCCTGCGCGCCGCGCTCGACGGGTCGTGGGAGCTCCTGTCGGGCGACGACCGGCGCGCGCTGGCGCAGCTGACCGTGTTCGAGGGCGGGTTCGACGCCGACGCGGCGCGGGCGGTCGCCGAGCCGCTCGATCTGGGCGCGCTCGTCGACCGGAGCTGGGTGCAGGTCGGCGCCGACAAGCGGTTCTCGCTGCTGCGGGTGGTGCGGGCGTACGTCGGCGAGCGCGGGCTCGACCTGGGCGACGCCGAGGCGCGGCACGGCAGGTGGTACGCCGCGCTCGGTCGGGCTGCGCTCGACGCGCCGAGCCCGGAGCGGGCGTTGGCGTCCGAGCTGCCCGACCTGGCGGCTGCGTGTCGCCGGGCGGCGGCCCGGGGCGACGGCCCGGTCGCGGTGGACACGCTGGTCGCGGCGTGTGCGGTGCTCGAGAGCGCCGGGCCCTCGTCGCTGGTGTTGGAGCTCGCGCAGGGGGTCCCGGGCGACGACCCCCGGGTGGCGTTCGTCCGCGCCCAGGCCGAGCTCGCCCTCGGCAGGACCGAGGTCGCGCGGGCCTCACTCGCCGACGCGCGAGACCGGGCGGCCCAGCGCGGCGAGGTGCTGCTGGTCGCCCGGATCGACTCGGCGTGGGCCGGGCTGACCAGCGGGATCGGCCGGCTCGACGAGGCGCTCGAGGCGTGTGGGCGGGCGCTGGCCGCAGGCGACGTCCGGCTCGAGCGCACGGTGCTGCTGCAGCTCGGCAACGTGCACCGGTTCGCCGGGCGGTACGACGCCGCGCGCGAGGCGTACGAGCGCAGCTTGTCGTCGGCCGATCGGGCGTCGGACGCTCGGATCCGGTGCTACGCGCTCGGGAACCTCGCGGTGGTGCTCCACCACGGCCTCGGGCGGCTCGACGAGGCCCGCGGGCGGTACGAGCAGGCGCTGGCCGAGGCGCGCCGCGCGGGCGTGGCGCGGTACGAGGGCAACGTCCTCGGCAACCTGGGCGCGCTGTGCGACGAGCAGCTGCTCGACGCCGACGCCGACGCGTACTACCGCGCGGCGCTCGCGGTGCACCGGGCGCTCGGCAGCCGGCGCGAGGTGGGCGGGGTGCTGGGAAACTTCGCGAACCTGCTCGTGCGGTTGCGCCGGTTCGACGAGGCGCGCGCGGCGTTCGACGAGGCCCTCGCCATCCACCGCGAGGTCGGGAACCGGCGCGAGGAGGGCATCGCGCTGGGCAACCTCGGCTCGATGTGGGTCGAGCGGGGCGATCCGGTCCGGGCGCTCGGGCTGTTCGAGCAGGCGCTCGCGATCCACCGAGAGGTGGGGAACCGGGTGTTCGTCGGGCACTGCCACGACGCGATGGCCCGAGCCCACGTGCGCCGCGGCGACCTCGACGCGGCCCGGTCGGCGCTCGAGGTGGCCCTCGGGGTGCACCGCGAGAGCGGGAACGCGATGAACCAGGCCGAGACCCTGGTCGAGTCCGCCCGGCTCGCGCTCGCCGCCGGCCGCCCGGACGAGGCGGAGCGGGCCGCAGCCGACGCGCTCGCGATCGCCCGCGCGCTCGGCGACCCGATGATCACCGCGGCCGCGCTGGTTCGCTCGGCGTACAACGCGCTGGCGGAGCGCCCGGCAGACGCGCGACGGGCGCTCGCGGAGGCCGAGGCGCTCGCGCGACCTCACTGGCCCGTGTGGGCCGAGATCGGGGCCGCGCGCGCGCTGCTGGCGCAGCGGCCGATCAGCCGGACTTGATCTCGGTCCACAGGAGGTCCCACGCCTCGTTCGCCATCCCGAGGTCCTTCTGGTACTCGAGCCGCGCCAGCTGCTCGGCCGTCGGGTACGGCACCGGCACCGCCAGCTTGTCCGCCGCCTGGGCGTTCGGCGTGCCGTAGCCGGTGGTGTTCGCGATCCCGGCCGCGATCTCCGGCCGCAGGATGAAGTTCATGAACTCGTGCGCGGCCCGCTTGTGCGGGGCCGAAGCGGGGATCACCAGCGAGTCGGTCCAGATGCCCGCGCCTTCCTTGGGCAGCGCGTACGCGATCGACGCCTCCTCGGCGCGCGCCTGGGCGGTGTCGCCGTCCCACAGCTGGGCGATCCACACGTCTCCGGTCGCGAGCTGGCCCTTCACCGGCGCCGACAGGTACGCCTTGAGGTTGCCCTTCGACGCGACCGCGTCGGTCTTCGCCTGGGCCAGATCCGCCGGGTCGGTCGAGTTCAGCGACTTGCCGCGGTACTTGAGCCAGCTGCCGATGACGTCCCGCTGGTCGTCCATCATCGTCATCTTGCCCTTGTACTTCGCGTCGAGGAACACGCCCCACGAGTCGGGCGCGGGGTTCACCTTGTCGCTCCGGTACGCGATGCCGGTCGTGCCCCACAGCCACGGCACCGCGAACTTCCCGTCGGGGTCGTACTGCGGGTTCACGAACATCGGGGCGACGTTGCCGAGGTTCGTGAGGTACTTCTTGCTCAACGGCGCGAGCAGGTTCTGCGCGGCCAGCACGGTCACGATGTACCCGGTCGGCACGACCAGGTCGTACCCGCCCGCCCCGATCTGGAGCTTGGCCATCATCTCCTCGTTCGACTCGTACGTGGAGTAGGTGACCTTGATCCCGGTCTCCTTCTCGAACAGCGCGACGGTGTCCTCGGCGATGTAGTCGGACCAGTTGTAGATCGACAGCTCGGCGCCGGGCTCGCCCAGATCGCTCGGATCCGCCGGGGGGGCGTCGGGTTTGGGCGCCTCGGGAGCCGGCTGCTCCGCGCCGCCGCCACACGCTTCGAGCAGCGTCGCGACCGCGGTGGCCGAAGCGCCGGCGGCGAGCAGCCGGGTCACGAACGACCGGCGGTCCATCGCCCCGCCCAGGAAGTCACGGAACATCCGATCGGCTTCGTCACGTCTCACGGGGACTCCTCAGGTCAGGGGTTTCTCACGGCCGACCCGGTCGGCGATCACGACCAACACGGTCGTGACGACCAGGATCAACGTGCTGATCGCGTTGATGCTCGGCTCGATGTTCTTGCGGACCATGGTGTACACCACGATCGGCAGGGTCTGCGCGCCGGTTCCCGACACGAACGAGGTGATCACGTAGTCGTCGAACGACATCGTGAACGCGAGCATCGCGCCCGACACGATCCCGGGCCACAGCTGCGGCACGGTGACCCGGAAGAACGCGGTGATCTCGTCGGCGCCGAGGATCATCGCGGCCTCTTCGAGGTTCGAGTCCATCCCCTGCAGGCGCGAGTGCACCACCACCGTGACGAACGAGATGTTGAACGCCACGTGCGCGACCACGATCGTGGCCGTGCCGAGCTGCACGCCGGTGGCCACGAACAGGATCAGCAGCGAGATGCCGCACACGATCTCGGGGGTCACGATCGGCACGTACAGCGCCGCCTCGACCAGCTGACGTCCGCGGAACCGGTGGCGGGCGAGGGCCAGCGCCATCAGCGTGCCGAAGAAGGTGGAGATCAAGGTGGACAGGCCGCCCACCACCAGGCTCGACATCAGGCCGTCGATGATGTCGGTCCGCTCGAGCAGCCGCTCGTACCAGTGCAGGGTGAACCCGGTCCACTCGGACGAGAACTTCGACTCGTTGAACGAGAACACCACCAGCACGAGCAGCGGCGCGTGCAGGAACACGTAGATCAGCGTGACGTAGCCGACGAGCCAGCGCGGGAGCTTGTTCATGAGCGGCTCGCCTCGTCTTGGTCGCGCACCCGGAGGTACACCATCACCGCGCCCAGCACGAGCGTCATCAGCGCGAACGACGCCGCCGAGCCGAACGGCCAGTTCCGCGCGGTGGTGAACTGGTTCTGCACCAGGTTGCCGATCATCATCTGCTTCGCCCCGCCGAGCAGGTCGGAGGTGAGGAACGAGCCCAGCGCGGGGATGAACACCAGCAGCGAGCCCGCGATCACCCCGGGCATCGACAGCGGCAGGGTGATGCGGAAGAACCTCGACGAGGCGCGCGCCCCCAGCACCTCTGCCGCCTCGAGCAGCGACAGGTCGAGCTTCTCGAGCGACGAGTAGATCGGCAGCACCATGAACGGCAAGAACCCGTACACGAGGCCGATCATCACCGCGGCGGGGGTGTACAGGATCTGCAGCGGCTCGTCGAGCAGGCCGATCGCGATCAGCGCGTTGTTCACGAGCCCGGTGTCGCGCATCAGGAAGATCATCGCGAACGTGCGCACGAGGAAGCTCGTCCAGAACGGCAGCACGATCAGGAACAACAGGAAGTTCCGCCACCGCCCGCCGCGCGCGATCACGTACGCGACCGGGTACCCGAGGAGCAGGCACGCCACGGTGCAGCCGATGGCGTACAGCGTGGTGCGCACCAGGATCGTCAGGTACAGCGAGTCGGCGAACCGCAGGTAGTGCGTGACGGTGAACGCGGGCTCGACCACGCCGTACTGGTTGCGGGTCATGAAGCTGTACCCGAACATCAGCAGCAGGGGCAGGAAGAAGAACCCGGCCAGCCACACGCTGCCGGGCGCGAGCAACGCCGCGACCTGCGCCCGGGGCCGCGCGTGGAACCACTGGAGCAGCCGCTGTCGCACCGCGGTCACCGGTCCTCCTCGAGGACCTGGCAGTCCTCGGGCTTCCACGCCACCGCGACCTCCTGGCCCTTCGCCCACGACACCGGCCGGGTGAGCTGGCCCTCGTTCCGGATCGCCACCGTGGCGCGCCGATCCCCCGGGAGCTGCACCAGCACGTGCAGGGTCTCGCCGAGGTAGATCACCTCGCCGATCTTGCCCACCAGCACGTTCTCGTCGGCGGGGACCTGCGACGGGGCGAACAGGTCGATCCACTCGGGCCGGACCGCGATCTGGACCCGCTTGCCCGCCGCGATCGACGGGTGGTTCGGCACCACGAACGACCCGCCGGCGGTGTCGACCTTCCACCCGCCCGGGGCCGTGCCCGCCGCGGTCCCGTCGAAGAAGTTCGACTCGCCGATGAACCGCGCCACGAACTCGGTGCGCGGGCACTCGTAGGTCTCGGCCGGGGTCCCGAGCTGCGCGATCTTCGCGTTGCTCATGACCGCGATCCGGTCGGACATCGTGAGCGCCTCCTCCTGGTCGTGGGTCACGTACACGAACGTGGTGCCGAGCTCGCGGTTGAGCTGCTTCAGCTCGAGCTGCATCTCCTTGCGCAGCTTCAGGTCGAGCGCGCCGAGCGGCTCGTCGAGCAGCAGGATCGACGGCTCGAGCACCAGCGCGCGGGCGAGCGCGACCCGCTGCCGCTGCCCGCCCGACAGCTGCGCGGGCAGACGGCGGGCGAACGCGTCGGGGTCCATCCGCACCATCCCCATCGCCTTGCGCACGCGGTCGGGGATCTCGGACTTCGGCGTGCTGCGCATCTCGAGCCCGAACGCGATGTTCCGCTCCACCGACAGGTGAGGGAACAGCGCGTAGTTCTGGAACACCATCGCGAGCTTCCGCTCGTACGGGCGTCGGTTGTTCACCACCTCGCCGTGCAGCCGAACCTCACCGCCGTTCGTGTCCGGAGACTCGAACCCGGCGATCAGCCGCAGGGTGGTGGTCTTCCCACACCCGGACGGTCCGAGCAGGGAGAAGAACTCGCCCTTCCGGATGTGGAACGAGACGTCGTTGACCGCGGTGTACGCGCCGAAGGTCTTCGTGACGTGTGAGAACTCGACTACCGGCGGGGCGCCGTCGACCACTCGTTCCTCCCGGAAGGGGCATCCTACGGGCGAACGCCCGGAGACTCAAGCCCCTCCGAGCCCGTCCGACCGCCAGCGGATGAACGCGGCCCACGAGCCGGTCTCGTGGTCCTCGAGGTACCCCTCGAGCGCGCTGAGCACCTCGAACCCGTTGTGCAGCTGGAAGGTGAGCGTAGGGTCGTCGAGCTCGCCCGCCACCACCCGCCGAATGTACTCCTCGGCCGAGATCCGGTCCTTCCACGCGGCGTACCCCGGCAGGTGGGCGCCGGCGAGGATCCCGGCCTTGTGGCGTCTGCGCACCAGATCTTTGCGCGCCTCGTACAGCCACCGCCCGATCCCGCGCCCGCGGTACTCGGGGTGCACCGCCATGTCGGTGCCGTAGTACCAGGCCCCGTTCGGGTCGTGGTTGCCGCACTGGTGCTCGCCGGTGAGCCCGACGATCGTGTGCTGCGGGTGGTCGAAGTCGAAGTCGAGGAAGATGCCTGCGCCCTGGCCCACGACCCGGTCCCCGTCGAGCACCACGAAGAACCCCTCCGGGAACGTGTGGGCGTAGGCCCGCACGTCGTCCTCCCCGATCAGCTCCGACGGGGTCGCGTGGGGGAAGCACACGAGCTCAAGCGCGCCGCACGCGGGGGCGAGCTCGGGGGTCACGTTCACCATCCGCAGGCCGTCGCGGGCGCTCATCCGACCTGGAACCGCTCGTACGGGTGGTCCGCCGGCGATCGCCACACCGCCCACAGCTCGCGGGTCCGCGGCCGCATCACCACCGCGCCCGAGGTCTCGAGGTGGAACGGCGGCTCGGACCGGCGGCAGATCGTGGGGTCGCGGGTGAGCTCGACCATCGCGTCGAAGTCGAGCCGGGGCTCGCGGCACCGCTCCACCGCGCGCGCGAGCCGCTCGCGCGACGACGCGACCAGCGCGGGCGCGCGATCGGCCTCGTACCGGAGCATCGCGGGGCCGATCACGTGGTTCGTGTGCGCGAGCGGCTCGGCGGCGAGCGGCGTGACCTCCACCGCCGACGAGGTGGCTTCGATCGACGCGCCGCGCCCCTCGGCGTCGAGCAGCAGGAACGCGTGGCCACCCGCGAGCGACGCCCCGGTCACACAGGCGAGCGCTGCGTCGAACGAGGTCTGGCGCAGCACCTTGCGCACCACGAACGGCCAGGTGACCCCCACCTTCCCGTCGCGGGTGGTGAGGTTGTTGATCCCGATCGCCACCCCGTGGGTGTTCATCCCGATCTGGCCCACGCACCCGACGGTGGTGAACACCAGCGCCCCCGGGGGGGCGAGCATCACCACGTGCTCGGTCGCGGTGTCGTGCATGTCCCAGGTCTGGGTCAGCCAGCCGGCGCCGTCGGCGCGGGCGTCCGGCACGATCACCGCGGTGCAGTCGTCCTCGGTCGGCGCCGCCCCGCGCGCGCGCACCGCGTCGACGAAGTCGGTGAACCCACCCACGATCACCGCCTCGGCGGCCGAGATCCCGGCGGCGGCCGCCATCGCGACCATCTCGTCGTACAGCGCGGCGTCGTACGCGCGGTGCGCCGGCAACATCTCCTCGGCGAGCCCGAGCACGTCGGCGCGGGTCGTCGGGCGGCCCGCCCACGACCCGTTGGTCGCGAGGTGCACCCGCTCGTCGGTGTACCGGCGGATGTCGTCGCGGAACTGCTCGCCGTGCAGGCGCCCCGCGTCGACCGGATCGGACGGCAGCGTCAGCGTGCGGATCACGACAACCCTCCGAAGTAGCGGGTCTTGACCTCGACGTACTCGTGTAGCCCCTCGACGCCCGACTCGCGCCCGATCCCCGACCCCTTGGTGCCGCCGAACGGCGCCTCCGCGGTCACCGGGTACCAGTCGTTGATCCCCACCAGGCCGAACTCGAGCCGCTCGGACACCCGGAGCGCGGTGTTCAGGTCGCGGGTGAACACGAACGAGGCGAGGCCGTACTCGGTGTCGTTCGCGATCGCCAACGCCTGGTCGACGGTCTCGAAACCGACGATCGGCATCACCGGGCCGAAGATCTCGTCGGTGAGCACCCCCGAGCGGTCGGGCACCTGGTCGAGCACCGTCGGAGGGTAGAAGTACCCGGCGCCGGTCGGGCGCACGCCGCCTGCGCGGATCCGCGCACCGGACGCCTCGACCATCGCCGCGATCTGATCGCGTTGGCGCGCGTTGACCAGCGGGCCCACGGTGGTCGTGGGGTCGAGCCCGTGGCCGACCACCTGCGCAGCGGCGGCGGCGGCGGCGGCGGCGGTGAACCGCTCGAGCACCGAGGCGTGTACGACGAACCGCTGGGGCGCGATGCACACCTGGCCCGCGTTCCGCAGCTTCGCGGTCACCCCCGCGCGCGCGACCGCCTCCACGTCCACGTCGGGGAACACCAGCACCGGCGCGTTGCCGCCGAGCTCGAGCGCGAGCCGGGTCACCGTGCGCGACGCGCCGTCCATCAGCAGCTTTCCCACCCGGGTCGAGCCGGTGAACGCGATCTTGCGGCACCGGGGGTCGTCGAGCATCCGCTGGCCGATCGGGTGCGCCTCGCCGTTCACCACGTTCAACACGCCCGGCGGCAGCCCTGCGTCGTCGAACGCCCGGGCGTAGTCGAACGCCGACCGCGGGGTGTACTCGGAGGGCCGGATCACCACCGTGTTCCCGGCCGCCAACGCCGAGGCCGCCGCGCGGTTCGGATTGTACACCGGGAAGTTCCACGCGGTGATCACCCCGACCACCCCGAGCGGCAGGTACGTCACGTCGATCCGGCGGTCGCGCAGCCGCGACGGGATCGAGCGCCCGCCGAGCCGGCGCGCCTCCTCGGCGGCGGTGCGCAGGTAGTTCGGCGCGCCCGCCCACTCGCCCTTCGACTGGGCGAGCGGCTTGCCCGACTCCTCGGTGGTGCGGCGCGCGTACGCGTCGACCCGCTCGGCGATCAGCGCAGCGGCCTTGTCGAGCACCGCCGCCCTGTCGTACGCGGTGCGCGCGGCCCACTCGGGGAACGCGGCCGCGGCGGCGTCGAGCGCGAGCTCGGCGTCGGAGGCGTCGCCGTACGCGACCTCGTCCACCGGCTGCTCGGTGGCCGGATCGAGCAGCGCGCGGGTGCGCCCGGACCGCGCGCCGGTCCACCGACCTCCGATGTACATCTCGGCGGGAGGGGCGCCCGCGGAACGACCGAGCGGTTCGCTCACGACGGCGCCCCGAGCTGGGCGGCGACCGCGTCCATCGTCGCGGAGACCACCGTCATCGCCTCGTCGAGCTCGGCGTCGGTGATGGTGAGCGGGGGCAGGAACCGCACGCAGTTCGAGAACAGCCCGGCCCGGATCGTGATCACCCCGCGCTGGAGCGTGCCGGCGTTCACCGCCTGGGTCGCTTCGACCCACGGCTCGCGGGTCGTGGCGTCCTTGACCAGCTCCATCGCGAGCATCGGGCCGATCCCGCGCACGTCTCCCACCCACCGGGGGTGCCGGTCCGCGATCCCCTGCAGGTGTCCGCGCAGGCGCTCGCCCACCGCCCTCGCCCGCGCGAGGAACGCCGGATCGGTGAGGGTGTCGAGCGCGACCAGCGCCGCCGCGCACGCGAGCGGGTTGCCGGAGTACGTGCCGCCGAGCCCGCCCGGGTGCGGCGCCGACAGGATCTCCGCCCGGCCGACCACCGCCGAGATCGGCATCCCGGCCCCGAGCGATTTCGCGGTGGTGACGAGATCGGGCACCACCCCGGCGTGCTCGATCGCCCACAACGTGCCGGTGCGGCCCATCCCGGACTGGACCTCGTCGGCGACGAGCACCATCCCGTGTTGGTCACACAGCTCGCGCAGCCGGCGCAGCCACCGCGCGGGCGCGGGCAAGAACCCGCCCTCTCCGAGCACCGGCTCGATCACCACCCCCGCGACGTGGCTCGGGTCGACGATCGCGGTGAACGCGTGGTCGAGGTTCGCGACGTGCCAGTCGACCCACTGCTCGGCCGACAGCCCGTCCGGCCGGCGGTACAGGTTCGGGAACGGCAGGCGGTACACCTCCGGCGCGAACGGGCCGAACCCCTTCTTGAACAGGTTGAACTTCGACGTCATCGCCATCGTGAGGTTCGTGCGGCCGTGGTACGCGCCGTCGAACACCACGATCCCCTGGCGCTTCGTGTACGACCGGCACAGGTGCACCGCGGTCTCGAGCGCCTCGGCCCCGCTGTTCATCAGCACGGTGCGCTTCGGGAAGTCGCCCGGGGCGATCGCGTTCAGTCGCTCGGCCAGGGCCACCGCCGGCTCGTACGTCGCGACGATCGCGCACATGTGCACGAGCTGCTCCGCCTGCTGGCGCAGCGCGGCCACCACGCCGTCGGGGGTGTGGCCGACCGCGAGGGTGCCGATCCCGCCCGCCAGGTCGAGGAACGTGTTTCCGTCTACGTCGGTGACCGTGCAGCCGTGGGCGCGGGCCACCGCGATCGGCGTCAGCTTCGCCGCTCCCGGTGGGGTGGCGGCCTCGCGGCGGGCGACGAGCGCCCGGCTGTTCGGGCCGGGGATCTCGGTGACGAGGTGGATCGCGGGCACGGCGCCTCCTGGGGAGCCGTCAGCGTACTACGAGACGCGGCGGATCGCGGCGTCGGTGATCCCGCGGATCAGCGCGTCGTAGTCGATCCCGGCCGCCAGCGCCTCGAGACACAGGTCGCTCCACCCGGGGGCGAGCCCGGGCAGCGCGTTGATCTCGAGCACGTACGGTCGGTCGCCCTGGGACGCGTCGAGCCGGAGGTCGACCCGGGCCACGTCGCGGCACCCGGTGGCGACGAACGTGGAGACCGCGAGCTCGTACAGGTCCTCGACCGCGGAGCACGCGAGCTCGGCCGGGCACCGGTAGTGTACGCCCTGGCTCCAGTCACCGACCCACGCGCCCTTCACCGCCCCGGTGTAAGCGCCGGCGTCGCGGAACAGCAGCTCGTAGATCGGCAACACACACACGCCGTCGATGCACGGCAGCGACGCCCACGGCCCGTCGACCGGGGCGGGGGCGCCCACGTTGCCCACGAGCCCGATCGTGACCTCGCGACCGGGGATGAACCGCTCCACCAGCGCCGGCTGGCGGAACTGCTCGATCGTGCGCGCCACGGCGACGCGCAGCTCGGCCTCGTCGCGGGCGACCGAGGTGGAGGCGACCCCCATCCCGGAGCCTTCGTGGGCGGGCTTCGAGATCAGCGGGAACGCGAGCGTGGGGGACAGCGGCGCGTCCGGTCGGTCGAACACCTGGAACTCGGGCGTGGGCACGCCGTGGGTCGCGAGGATCCGCTTCGTGGTGGGCTTGTCGAGGGTGACCGCCAGGGCGAGCACGCCGGCGCCGGTGTACGGCAGGCGCAACATCTCGAGGATCGACGGGACGTGGGACTCGCGCGAGTCGCCGTAGTGCCCCTCGCACAGGTTGAAGCACAGGTCGGGACGAAACGCCGGCAGGCGCTGCACCAGCGACAGATCGCCCTCGAAGAAGGTGGCCTCGTGCCCGGCCCGGGTCAGCGCGCCCACGATCGCGTCGACGGTGGCGCGCGAGTCGAGCTCGGCCCACGCCTCCGGGGACGGGTCGGGCGGAGCGTTTTCCTTGAGGTTCGCGAGCACGGCGATGCGCAACGGGGGCATGTCGGGCCGGTATCCCGGCCGAGGGCGACGCCGCCATCCACCGCCGTCACCCACAGGGGTCAGTCGCCGGCCATCGCGCGCCACGCGTCGGCCGCGTCGCCGACCGCCGCCTTGGGTCCGTCGCGGACGATCGGCGTGCGCAAAAGCGCCGGCTGGTCGAGCAGCAGCGTGGTGAGCTGGGTGTCGGTGGGCGCGGCGTACCGCACCGTGGTGTCCTTCTCGTGGGCGTACATCGCGCGCAGACCCACCGCGCGGGCCACGCTCTCGAGCTCGCCGCGCGACATCGCCTTCTGCTTGAGGTCGATGGACTGCACCGCGATCCGCCGGTCGGAGAAGAACCGCTGGGCGGCGCGGGTGAGCTTGCACTTGGCGGTGCCGAAGATCTGGATCATCGGGCCTCCGGGGGCAGGGCCTGCACCATGCGGGCGACCGCCTCGTCCATCTCCTGCTCGTCACACGCGGCGAACCCCACCCGCAAGTGCTCGCACCTCCCGGTGAGGGGGTCGGCCCAGAACCCCCGGCCCGACTGGAACGCGACGCCGAGCGCGTGCCCGCGGGCGGCCCACGGGTCGACGTCGATCCCGGGCGCCCGCGCCCACACCGCCATCCCCCCCGCCGGAGGGGTGAACTCGAGCTGCGGGAGCCGGTCGCGCAGCAGCCCACACAGGTGGTCCCGCCGCGCTCGGTACGCGCGGGCCGCCCGCCGCGTGTGGCGCTGCACGTCGCCGTCCTCGAGCATCAGCGCGACGGCTTGCTCGAGCACGTGGTCACCCTGCTGGTCGACCAGGCTCCGGTACGCGGTCAGGCGCTCCACCACCTCGGGGTGCGCCACCACCCACCCGAGGCGCAGGCCGGGCGCGAGGGTCTTCGACAGCGTGCCCACGTACACGACCGGCCCGGGGTCGACCGACGCGAGCGGCAGCACCGGGGGCACGTCGTAGTGGAACTCGAAGTCGTAGTCGTCCTCGATCACCACCAGGTGGTGCCGGCGCGCGAGCGCGAGCAGCCGGGCCCGGCGCTCCTGCGACAGGGTCACCGTGGTCGGGTACTGGTGGTGCGGGGTGACGACCACGGCGCGCAGCGGCCGCCGCTCGAGGGTGGCCTCCAGCGCGTCCACGTCCATGCCCGCGGGGTCGACCGGGATCGGGATCACCTCGACGCCCGCCTGCCGCAGCACGTCGCGCGTGGCGGGGTACCCGATCGCTTCGACCGCCACCGCCTCGCCGGGGCGCAGCAGGGCGCGGGTCGTGAGGTACAGCGCCTCCTGGCTCCCGCGCACCACCAGGATCGTGCGCGGGTCCGCCTGCACGCCGCGGGTGCGCGACAGCAGCTCTCCGAGCGCGGCCCGCAGGCGCGGGTTGCCCTGGGGCTCGGCGTAGTCGAGCAGCGCCCGGCTGGACCGCCCGGCGAGCGCGGAGTGGTACGCCCGCGCCAGCGCCCGGTGGGGCAGGAACCGGAGGTCGGGGACGCCGCCCAGCATCAACAGCAGGTCGCGGCGACGCGGGATCGGCGGGTTGGCGGGGACCGCTGGGGGCAGCTCGAACGCGGGGGCAGCCTCGAACCACGCGACGCTCGGCGCCGGCAGCGGGTCGATCACGAACGTCCCGCTGGTGGCGCGGCCCGTGA
>JBEBJC010001097.1:0-2871 GCA_040080105.1 Myxococcota bacterium | reverse complement strand
GGCTGCGTGCGCTGGCGGGTGGCCCACGGGAGGGACGCGACCTCGGACGAGATCTGCACCGCGCCCCCACACCGGGTGCACGCGCGCGGCACCGGGGTCGCGCCCGCCGCGACCGCCTCGGCCGGCGGCAACAGGATCCGCCGCTCCGACCCACACGACCGGCACCGGCCGTACACCTGCACCGTCTCGAACGACACCAGCGGCCGCAGCGCCGCCGATCCGAGCACCGCGGCCGCCACCGGCAGCGGCGCCCCGACCAGCCGCAGCGACTTCAGCTCGTCCGCCACGGCCTCGAGCGCCTTCACGAACCCGCGCACCCCCACGTCGTCGCTGGTGGGCACCTCGGACAGGTCGACCTTCACCGCCCCCTCGAGGCTCTGCACCACCCGCGCCCACCGGTTCTCGCGCATCGCCCGCCGGATGTACAAGGTGGTGCCGCCGTCGTCGACCGACAGCTCGAGCTCGAGCCGCTTGTCCCGCTCGTCGAGCAGCCGCAGGACCGGCCCGAGGTGCGGGGGCGGCTCGGACAAGAAGTCCTCGGCGAAGTTGAAGTACAGGTCGGGGTCGTCGTCGAACTCGCCCGCCATCGACGGGTTCGACGGCGACGGGGCCGCCGGCAGCTCGCGCCGCTCGATCGCCCTCGCCGCATCCTGCCCGGCGAGCAACACGGTGAACGACGTGCCGCTGCCAGCGTCGACGTACGGCGCGGTGAACGACAGGACCCGCCCGCCCCCGAGCAGGCTGCGGATCATCGTGACCTGGTTCACCCACGCGACCGAGCACCGCACGTGGTACAGCCCGGTGACCCGCGGCTTGGCCTCGGTGAACAGCGCGATGATCTGGCGGATGCCGAACGAGGTGATCCGGGCCACGTCGGCCGAGTCGACCACCACCTCGCCCTTCAACATCCCGGCGAGCTTCGCCGCGTCGAACCGCTCGTCGATCGTGCCGGAGAGGAACAGCACCTGCACGCCGGCCATCCGCCGGAGGGTCGCGTGGGGGCTCTCGAACAGGACCTGCTCGGTCCCCCCACCCGGCGCGACGAGGGACCGCTCCATCCCGCCGGTGGCGGGGCGATCGAGCCGCTGGATCTGCGACGCCTCGCCGCTCGCGAGCTCGATGTCGCGCGGCATGCTCTTCGGCGAGTTGACCAACGTGGCCGACTCGGACGGGGGCCGCCGCGGGCCGAGGGTCGTCTCCACGAAGGTCGAGAACCCGATCGACGACACGAACAGCCCGTGCTCGGCCACGTACGACTCGAGCTCGATCTGCATCTCGCGCGCGCTGGGGTACCGCTGGTCGGGGTCCTTCGCGAGCGCCTTCATCACGATCCGCTCGAGCTCGGGCGACAGGCGCGAGTTGAGCGAGGTGGGCTTGGGTACGGGCTCGTCGATGATGCTCTTCATCGTGTCGTACGCGTTCTTGCCGCGGTGCGGGAGGCTGCCGGTGAGCAGCTGGTACACCACCACGCCGAGCGCGTACAGGTCGGCCCGCCGGTCCACCGAGCGGCCCGCACACTGCTCGGGCGACATGTACAGCACCTTGCCCTTCAGCACCCCCGACTCGGTCTTGTGCACCCCGGTCTCGGCCTTCGCGATGCCGAAGTCGAGCAGCTTCACCCCGCCGTCGTAGGTCAGGAACACGTTCTGCGGCGACACGTCGCGGTGCACGATGCCGAGCAGCTTCCCGTCGGGCCGACGCCGCTCGTGCGCGTAGTGCAGCCCGTTGAGAACGTTGGTGGCGAGGTACAACACGTGGGGCAGCAGCAGCGGCTGGCCCGACGTGCGCAGCCGCCGACGGAACTGGTACAGGTCGGAGCCCTCGAGGAACTCCATCACCATCACGTAGTCGTCGCCCGAGCGGATCACGTCGTAGGTCTGGACGATGTTCGGGTGCTGCAGGGTGGAGGCGAGGCGCGCCTCCTCGAGGAACATCTCCAGGTACTCGTTGTCGTTCGCGTGGCCGGGCAGGATCCGCTTCAGCGCGACCCGCTTGCTCACGCCGCCGGCGCCGGTCGCCTCGCCCAGGTACAGCTCGGCCATGCCGCCCGTCGCGATCCGCGACAGGAACCGGTACCGAGAGCCCGGCTGGATCTCTTGCTGCGCGCCGTCGCTCATTGGTTGGGCTCGAAGTCCATCAGGTCGGTCTTGGCCTCCTTGCGGCTCCCCGCGGCGGGCTTCGCGAACTCGAGCCGCGCGCGGGCGCCGGCGTGGTCGACCAACACCACCAGCTTCGCGCCCTCGGCGGTGTCGCGGAACGCGACCGGGGCGAGCTCGGCGAACGCCTCGTACGTCGTCACCGCGTCGCGCCCAATCTGCACCACCGCGTCGCCGCTGGACACGCCCTCGAGCCAGGTCTCGGCCGACACGACCACCGCGCGCGAGCCGCCGGACTCCTCTCGGAACGGGAACCTCCGGGACACCACCAGCCCGCGGAAGTCGGAGGTCTCCTGGTAGTACGCGACCACCCGCTCGAGCGACGCCGCATCGAGCTGGTACTGGGTGGCGACGGTGAGCCCGACCGCGTCCCGCTTCACGTCCTGGTTGATCCGGACCGGGGTCGCCCACGCGCCCACGTCCGCCACGTACCGCGCGGCGACCTCGGTGGCCCGGGCGTCCCCCGGGTCGACCCCGAGCGCGCCTGCCACGGGCTCGGCCGCGAGCCGATCCGACACGTGCTGCACCAGCCGGTACACCGCCTGCTCGCGCGACCGGTCGGCGGCGGCCTCGGCGGTGGGCCCGCTCGCCATCCCGACCACCTTCACCCCCTGGGCGTCGACCACCACCACCTGCTCGACCCACGGCGGCGGCAGCGGGCTGCCGTTCTGCCACCCCTCCGCCGCCGGCGCGGAGACCGCGGCCAGCTCGGGCG
>JBEBJC010001096.1:0-2877 GCA_040080105.1 Myxococcota bacterium | reverse complement strand
CGGGCTGAACACGCCCCGGTACGCGAAGCTCCCGGCGATCCTCGCCGCGAAGAACAAGCCGGTGGAGGCGCTGAAGCTCGACGCGCTCGGGCTGTCGGCCGCCGATGTCGCGGCGAAGGTGTCGGTGTCCGGCTACGGCCCGCCCCCGGCCCGCCCGAAGGGCCAGATGGTCACGGGCGACGTCGACACCCAGGTGAAAGAGCTCGTCCGGCTGCTCCGCGACGAAGCGAAGGTCCTCTGAGAACCCCGGCCCCAACGGAGACGACGACATGAGCGGAATCCTGATTCTGGCGGAGCACGAAGGCGGCGCGTTCAAGAAGACCGCGTTCGAGCTCCTGGGCAAGGGGGCGGAGCTGGCGCGCGCGCTCGGGACCACCGTACACGCGGTGGTGTTGGGCGCGGCCCCGGCGGCGGACCTCGGCAAGTACGGCGCGAAGTCGGTGTTCCAGGTCGGCGGTGACTTCTCGTCGTACGACCCGGCGGCGATCACCGACGCGCTCGCGGCGGCGGTGGGGGCGGCGCAGCCCGAGGTGCTGCTCGCGCCCGCGAGCTACCTCGGCAAGGACGCGCTCCCCCGGCTGGTGGCGCGCCTCGGCACCGGGCTCGGCAGCGAGTGCACCGACCTGCGGCTCGACGGCGGGCAGGTGGTCGGCCGTCGGCCGATGTACGCCGGCAAGCTGTACGCCGACGTCCGGGTGTCGAGCAAGCCGGCGGTGTTCACCGTCCGCCCGAACAGCTTCCCGCAGCCCGCGGCGGCGGCGGGCGCGGCCGAGGTCGTGCCGGTCACCGCGACGGTGACCGCGAAGACCACGGTGGTCGAGCGCAAGGCGCCCGCGACCGCGACCGTCGACCTGACCGAGGCCGACCGGATCGTGAGCGGAGGTCGCTCGCTGAAGGCGGCCGATCAGTTCGACGCGTTGATCCGCCCGCTCGGCGCCTCGATCGGCGCCACGGTCGGAGCGTCGCGCGCCGCGGTGGACGCCGGCATCGCGCACCACAACGAGCAGGTCGGGCAGACGGGCAAGACCGTCAACCCCACGCTGTACCTCGCGGTCGGGATCTCGGGCGCGATCCAGCACCTCGCCGGCATGCGGACCAGCAAGGTCATCGTCGCGATCAACAAGGACCCCGACGCGCCGATCTTCGAGCACGCCACGTACGGCGTGGTCGGCGACCTGTTCGAGATCGTCCCGAAGCTCACGGCGGAGTTCCAGCGCGCCATGAGCTAGGTGGCACGCCGGTCGGGTGGTGGTAGACTCTGCGTCGCCCACGCCTCGCGGAGTCCCCATCCGACCGCTCCAGCCACCTTCGCTGCCGCCGATCGCGCCGATGGAGGCCCTCGCGCAGCGCCTCGTCGCCGCCGGCAGCACCCGCGCCGCCGTCGTGCTGGTGGAGCGGTGGGCCGAGGTGGCGGCCCCCACCAGCGCCGCGCGGGTCGCGGAGGCGCGCGCGCTGCTCGACCTGCGGATGGTCGACCGCGCGTGGCTCCGGCTGCGGGAGCTGGTGGAGTGCGCCGAGCCCGTCGCCGAGGCGGTGGAGGTCGGGATCGAGCTGTTCCTGGTCCGCGGCTGGCCGAACCAGGCGAAGAAGCTCATCCAGCGCGGGCTCGAGCGCACACCCGACGATCCGGCGCTGCTCGCGCTGCAGGTGCGGGCCTCCGAGCCGGCGACCACCCTCGACGAGGACCCGGCCGACAGCGACGGGCTGTCGGTGGCGGAGCTCGTGCGGCTGTCCGAGCAGTACATGGTCCGCGGGGCGTTCCTCCGCGCGCGCACGCTGCTCGAGCGGGCGAAGCGGCGCCACCCCGACAACGCCCGGGTCGCCGACCTGCTGTGGGCGCTCGCCGGAGACTACTCCACCCCCGAGCCGCTCGAGGTGTTGCTGCTGCGGCTCGAGCTCGCCGCGGGGCCCGACGCCGACGACGACGAGCCCGAGCACACCGAGAGCGCGCGCGCCGACGACTCGCGCGCGCCCGACCCCGACCTGTCGTTCCCCAAGTTGTTCCGGGCGATGGTCGACCCCGAGACGTCCGAGACCGGGCCGTTCCCGCTCACGCCGATCCCGGAGTCGCCGGAGCCCGTCACGTCCGAGGTCACCGCGATCACGTCCCTCGCCGAGCTCGGGATGGACCCGAGCGGGTTGTGGAGCACGACCGAGCGCACCGACCACGGCGACGACACGCAGATCGCGCGGGTGATGCGCCGGTCGGGGCCAGTGGACACGATCCACGCCGCCCCCACGTCGCTCGAGCCGGCGTTCGACCTGGCGGCGTTCCGCCGCGACATGGGCATGTTGCACGCCGAAGGCCTGGAGGCCGCCGGGGAGGAGGAGGACGACAGCGTGATCGTCCACACCCGCGACTTCGAGGCCGGGGAGGGCGACGACGCGGCCGGGGCGCCTCTGGGCTCGCTGCTGAGCGACGCGGCGAACGAGCAGCTCGCGAAGTCGAGGACGAACGCCGACGACGAGGCGTGGGCGCGGCCCGTTCCGCCGATGTCCGCGCTGCCTCCGGACGACGACGAGGCGAACGTGGCCACCGAGGTCCGCCGGCCGATCCCCAGCGGGCGCGACCCGGACGAAGACGATGACGACGCGGGGTACCTGCGGTCGTACTCGCCCGCCGATACCCTGATGATGGCGTGGCCTTACTGGGTCGCGGTGTTCGCGGCGATCTTCGCGTTGTTCGTGTTGGTGTTCGCGGTGCTCTCGATCGCAGCGGCGCTCAGCTGACACCGAGGGCGCCGATCGGCCATCATGGGGCGGGAGGGACCGTGAGACGGACTGTGTGGTTCGCGTTCTTCGCGGTGGCGTGCGGCGGCGACGGTGGGCCGGACACGATCGTACCGCGCGACACCGAGACCATCGACCCTCCCGACC
>JBEBJC010000138.1:0-13080 GCA_040080105.1 Myxococcota bacterium | reverse complement strand
CTGCACGTGTTCGACGTGACGGCGCTGCGCCCGGCCGCCCTCGCGACGCGAGAGGAGGGCCACCGGTGGCCGATCACGTTCTACGAGGGCTCGGCCGGCACCGGGGTGGGGCTGGACCTGGCGCTGGCGGTGGGCGGCGCGGACGGGTGGGCCGCGTACCCTCCGGGCGGGACCACCACCCCCTGACCGCCAGGGCCCACCGAACGGGCCCTCAGGGGCAGGTGAAGTTGCTGTCCGTCACCGTGACCACCGCGCTCCCGGTCGAGCACATCGGGTGGATCGGGTCCCACGAGTACCCCGGCCCCGAGGCGGTGAGGTGGCTCATCACCGCGTCGGCGTCGAAGCTCCACGCGTGGTCGATCACCGGGCTCCACGACAGGTCGTAGCTGCCGGTGAGGCCGGGCAGCGTCACGTCGAACGCGCCAGAGCCGCCCACCGCCGTGTTCCACGAGACGTCCGCCCCGGTGGCGCCCTCGAGCACGTACGCCGGGAGCGCGGTGCTGGTGGTGTCCACGTAGTTGCCGTACACCGACCACACGTTCGAGCCCTCGGCGTGCAGCGACACACCGGTGCCGCCGACGTACAGGTCGTTGCCCGCGAGGTCGAGCCCGTCGATCGGGGCGGAGGTGAGCTGGCTGACCACGCCGTACGCCACCAGGCGCGGAACGACCAGCGGGTCGCCGACCGTGTTGCCCTCGACGACCGCGTCCACGATGTCACCTTCGAGCACGATCGCCGAGCCGTGTTGCCCGCCGTACACGTC
Source organism: Myxococcota bacterium (assembly GCA_040080105.1). Classification (GTDB taxonomy): domain Bacteria; phylum Myxococcota_A; class UBA796; order UBA796; genus JACKER01. The sequence continues at coordinate 12,317 of JBEBJC010000138.1, read as the reverse complement.
GGTGATCACGTTCCCGGTGACCGTCGATCGATCGGTGTACTGGAGGTAGATCCCGCCCTGGTCGACCGACAGCACCCCCGCATCGGTCGACGGCTGGGCGTCGGTGATGCCGCCGATGGTGTTGCCGGAGATGACATTGTCGTGGTTGCGGGTCAGGCCGGCCCCGTGGTCGGCGATGGCGTTGGCGAGCTCGAGCCGGGTGTGGCCGGGGAGGAGGGTGTACCGCGCCACCGGCCGGCCCGCGGCGGTGATCCGGTTGCCGATCACCCGGCTGTCGTGTGCGCCCTTGTCGAGGTCGACGTGGGCGAGCGTGTAGCCCGCGAAGGTGTTGTCTTCGATCAGGTGTCCGAAGCTCGCGGGGCCGGCGGCCTCCACCGTGTTCCACAGGTAGTCGCCGGTGAACCAGCTTCGGCGCACGGTCACGTTCGAGACGGTGTTCACCGGGTTCACCTTCGGGTGTTCGTCGTCTGGCCATTCGGTGTTGATCCGGATCGCGAAGTTCGACGTGGCCGTCCCCAGCTCGAACTGGCAGTCTTCGATGGTCACGTCGGCGACCGAGCCCACCTGGGCGTACGGCGCGTACGGCGCCGGCGCGTCGAGCGCGAGGAGGTAGATCGCGGGGTCACTCTGCTCGCCGGCCCCCGGCCCGACCCCGTGGTGGAGGAACTCCACGTTCGAGATCACGTCGCCGGACGAGTTCGAGATCAACACGTCGTACGACAGGACCTGGTCGAACGCGCGCTTCGAGCCCTCGTCGTCGAACGTGAGGTCGTGCAGCTGGACCCAATCGACGCCGCCGAGCTCGAACGCCGCCTGCCCGTACACGCCCGGCGACGTGCTCCACGCCCCGAGGTCGGTCGACGGCAGGAGCACGGTGAACCCGACGCCCGCCCCACACACGACCGCGCCGGTCGGCGGCCGGATCGGATCCGAGAACCGGTACGAGCCGGGGGGGAGGTACGCGACGAGCCCAAAGCTGGTCGCGGTGCGGATCGCGGCGTCGAGCTCGACCGCCACGTCGGGGTCGTTCACCGGGTCGACCCCGAGGGTGGTCACGTCGACCCTGGGGAGCGCGGGGCAGGTCGTGTACACCACGGACGGGAACGGGTTCACCGCGAACGCCGGGCCGGCGAGCCACAACATGAGGACCTCCTGCGCCGAAGCTAGTGGGACGCGGGGCGCCGCAGGGTCCCACCTGGGTTCGAGTTGTCACGGCCGTGGCTCGGGTCGCCGCGACGCGCTACGGGCGCCCGAGGGGGAGCGATGTCCAGACTCGCCGCCATCGTGGCCGGTTCTGCGTGGGCCATCGCCTGCGGGCAGCCCGCTCCACCGCCGACGCCGGACGAGGGCCGGGACGCCGAGCGCGACTCGATCGCCGCGGGGTATTTGTTGGTCCTCGGACTCCGTCCTGCGGAATTGCCACGCCGCCGAGATGGCGCAGACCCTCGCCGGGTACCACCTGGCGAGGGCGCGGCCCGGCAGCCCGCCTCGGGTGTGCGCGGAGCGGGCATCGGCGGCCTACCAGGCGGTCGCATTGCTCCAGGGGTTCGAGCTCGGCGGCACGGTGGCGGCCCTGGCCGGCGAGGTGAACACCGACCCGATCTCGACCGTGCGGTTGGTACAGGTGGCCGAGGCGCTCGCGCAGGGGTGCGGCGAGGCCGCAGAGCGGGAGCTGGAGGCCTGCGTCACCGAGCTCGAAGCGGCGTTCGACCGGCGCGAGGCGGCGTGCGCGGGCCGGGGTTTCCCCGCCGCGCGGTGACGGGGCGGTGAGCCCGAGCCCTTCTCGTGGAGCTCGTGCCCCCCCTCGGGCAGGGGCAGGCTGCGCACGGCTACTCCTCCCCCGAGGCGAGCAGGTAGCCCGCGCCCCGGATCGTCTTGAGGAACCGCGGCTGGCGTGCGTCGTCCCCGAGCTTCTGGCGCAACCTCGAGATCTGCACGTCGATCGACCGATCGTAGGCCTCGTCCGCGCTGCCCTTGGCGAGATCGAGCAGCTGCTCGCGCGAGAGCACTCGCCCGGCGCGCTCGGCGAGGGCGTGCAACAGCGCGAACTCGTAGCCCGTCAGGCTCAGCTCTCGGCCCGAGACGCTCGCGCGGCGGCTCGCGGGATCGATCGAGATCCCCCCCACCTCGATCCGCCGCAGCGGGGGTCCCGCGAGGCCCCGCGCGCGGCGCACCACCGCCCGGACCCGACTGACGAGCTCACGCGAGGAGAACGGCTTGGTGACATAGTCGTCTGCGCCCGCGTCGAGGCCCCTCACGCGGTCCACCTCCTCGGCGCGCGCCGAGACGATGAGGATCGGCACGTCGGTGCGCGCGCGCAGCTCGCGGCAGACCTCCATCCCGTCACACCCCGGCAGCATCAAGTCCAGCAGCACGACGTCGTACTGGCGCCGCCGGGCCTCCGTCAGCGCGTCGGGACCGGTGGAGGCGCAGCTCACGAGCAGGCCGCAACCTCGGAGGTAGCGCGCGGTCAGCCGGGCCAGCCCCTCGTCGTCCTCGACCAGCAGCACCTTGATCGGCGACTCCTGACTCGTCATCACGGTTCCTCTCGGATGTGTAGGAGTGTTTCGGGGTTCATTTAAAACTGAGCAGTCACTTATAAATAACCGCCAGGAGGTGTGCGTGATCTCGCTCCGGCGTGTCGTGAAGAGCTACGCCAGCCCGGCCGGCGACTTTCTGGCGCTGCGTGGCGTCGATCTGGAGCTGCAGCCCGGCCAACTCGTCGCGCTGGTCGGCAAGTCCGGCAGCGGCAAGTCGACCTTGCTCAACCTGATCGGTGGCATCGATCGGCCCACCTCGGGCTCGGTCGTGGTGGGCGGGTCGGCGCTCGAGTCACTCGGAGAGGCGCAGCTCGCGCGCTGGCGCGGGGGAGCCGTGGGCTTCGTCTTTCAGTTCTTCCAGCTGTTGCCCACGCTGACCTGCATCGAGAACGTGATGTTGCCGATGGACTTCGCCGGTGCGCTGCCGGTCCGGGAGCGCGGGCCGCGGGCGATGGCGCTGCTCTCGCGGGTGGGCGTCGAACGCCACGCACACAAGTTGCCGGCGGCGCTGAGCGGGGGCGAGCAGCAGCGCGTCGCCATCGCGCGGGCGCTCGCCAACGACCCACCCATCCTGTTGTGCGACGAGCCGACCGGCAACCTCGACTCCGCCACGGCGAGCGACGTGATCGCGCTGCTGTGCTCGCTCTCGGCGGACGGCAAGACCGTGCTGGTGGTGACCCACGACGCGGAGCTCGGTCGGCGCGCCGATCGCGCCCTTCGGCTCGCGGATGGTCAACTGGTCGGCAACTCGGCGCAGGTGACGACGTGAGGACCCCGTGGCGCAAGGCGCTCCGGGATCTGTGGGGCGAACGAGCGCGCTCGGCGGGCGTGGTCGTGGCGCTGGCGGTAGGCATCGCCGGCTTCTTCGCCGTGTTGTCGTCGTACGCCATCCTCCTGCGCGCGCTCGACGAGGGCTACGCGGCGACCGATCCTCCCTCGGCGGTGCTCTCGGTCGAGCGCCTCGACGACACGCAGGTCCAGGCAGCCGCAGCGACGCCCGGGGTGGCGGTGGCGGAGGCGCGGCGCACGGTGCGTGGGCAGGTCCGGAGCGCAGACGGTCGGTGGCGCGACCTGGTGCTGTTCGTCCGCCGCGACTTCGAGGCCTCGCACGTCGGCACGCTCTCGCCCGAGAGTGGGTCTTGGCCACCCGGCCCCGGCGAGCTCACGATCGAGCGAGACGCCCTGCAGGTCGCGCAGACCCGGGTGGGCGAGACGGTCACCGTGCGCACCGACCACGGCCAGGAGCGCGCGCTGCGGGTGAGCGGCACGGTCCACGACGTGGGCCAGGCACAGGCACGGATGGAGAACCTCGTGTACGGCTACGTCACGCTCGAGACCCTGCGGTCGCTGGGAGAAGAGGCTCTGTACGACGAGCTCGTGATCCGAGTCGCCGAGCGGACGCTCGACGAGGCGCACATCCGCGAGGTGGCCGACTCGGTCGCGGCCACAATTGCCGACGAGGGCAGCTCCGTCGTTCGGATCTCGGTGCCCGAGCCCGGGAGACACCCACACGCCAAGCTGATGGAGCTGATGTTGCTGGCCATGGCCATCTTCGGGTTGTTCGTGCTGGCGCTCAGCGGCGTGCTCGTGTTCAACGTCCTCACCGCGCTGCTCGCGGGTCAGGCTCGCCAGATCGGCGTGATGAAGGCGCTCGGCGGCTCTCGGCTGCAGGTGGCGGGGGTGTACCTGCTGGAGGCGCTGTTGCTCGGGGTGGCCGCGAGCGGGCTCGCGCTGCCGGCCGGGACGCTCGTCGGCCGCTGGCTGTGCGACGTGCTGGCGGTGTTCCTGAACTTCGACATCGTCAGCTACGCGGTGCCGCTGTGGATCTGGGCGCTGGTCGTCGCGGTGGGCCTCCTCGTGCCGGTGTCCGCCGCGCTGTTGCCCGTGTGGCTCGGCACGCGCGGTCCCGTGCGCGAAGCTCTCGCCTCGACCGGCACCTCGTCGCGTCCCTACGGGAGCTCGGCGCTCGATCGGGCGCTGACCAGCGTCGGCGGGGTGAGCCGGGTGTGGCTGCTGGCGCTCCGCAACGCCGGCCGAAACCGTTCGCGGGTCGCGCTCACGCTGGTGACGCTCTCCGCCGGCGGGATCTTCTTCATGTCGGCCCTCAACGTGCGCCAGTCCATGGTTCACACCCTCGACCGCCTGTTCGAGGGCTGGCGGTCCGATCTGACGGTGAGCCTGCCCGACGGGACCCCGGTCGACGCCGCGCTGCGGGCCACCCGCGGCCTCGAGGGCGTGACCGCCGCCGAGGGCTGGATCGTGGTCCAGGGGCAGACCACGGTGATCGGCCTACCCCCGGGCTCCGAGCTCATCACCTTCGACTTGTCGTACGGCGAGGGGCTCGGCGCCGACGCGAGCGGCATGGTGGCCAACACCCCGTTGTTCGAGGCGCTCGGACGTCCTGCGGTGGGCAGCGAGGTCCACCTCCCGTTCGGAGATCGGCAGGCGTCGGTTCGCCTGCTCGGCGTCACCCAGGAGGTGATCTCCACCCCTGCCGCGTACGTCTCCCGCGCCTTCTTCGACGGGAGGCCCGAGGCCGGCACCGCGAACAGCCTCCGGCTCGCGCTCGCCGACCCGAACCCGGCCTCCCTCGCCGAGGTGGAGACCGCGCTCGACCAGAAGCTCGCGGGTGAGGGGATCCGTTCGTTGGCTGCGCGCACGGAGGCCGAGAACCGGTACGTCTTCGACGAGCACATGCTCGTGCTGTACGTGTTCTTGCTGGCCGTGTCCGGCATCCTCGGCGTGGTGGGTGCGCTGGGGCTCGTGACCACGGTGAGCCTGAACGTGACGGAGCGGCGGCGGGAGATGGGCGTCCTGCGGGCGATCGGGGCGACGCCGGCCCGCACGATGCAGATCGTGGTGCTCGAAGGCGTGGTCCTCGCGTCGGTCGCGTGGCTGGTGGCCGCGCTGTGCGCCTGGCCGATGGGGGAGCTCATCGGCGACCTGATGTTGGGCCTGATGTTCAGCAGCGCAGCCGAGATCGCGGTCGCCGTCGAGCCTGCGGGCATCGTGATATGGCTCGTCGTCTCGCTGGTGGGGAGCGCCTTGGCGAGCATCTGGCCGGCCTGGCAGGCCTCACGAGCCCCCATCCGCGAGGCGCTGACCTACGAGTAGCGGAGAACGGCCGGTGGGACGACGGAAGCTCATCGAAGACGAAGACCTGCTGGCCAGGGTCCGCGAGATCGTCGTGCGAGAGGGCACCGCGGTCTCGAGCCACAAGATCGCCAAGGAGATCGGCATCTCGAGCTCGGTGTTGTTCCAGCGCTTCGGCTCGAAGGAGGGTCTGCTGTTCGCAGCGATGGTCCCGCCGGCCCCCGACCTCGTCGCGTTGCTCGGAGCGGGCGAGGCCCAGGGCGACACCTGCGCCCAGCTCGAACAGGTCCTGCTGCAGTTGATCACCTACTTCCGGCAGCTCCTGCCGGTGATGCTGCCCCTGGCGGGGGACCCGGCGTTCGACTTCGAGGCGTTTCACCGGGCGCACCCCGGTTCGCCGCTGGGGACACTCATGCAAGAGCTGATGGCCACCTGGGAGCACAAGCGCCTGGCGGGCGAGATCGATTGCCCGGCCGTCGGCCCGTTGGTTCTCGGCCTGTTGGCGATCGCGCACAGCCTGGTGATGTTCGAGCGGGTGGGCGCACACGGCGGCGCGTTCGACTCGGGGACGGTGCGGGAGCTCGCGCAGCTGCTGTGGCGCGGCCTCGCTCCGAAGGCCCCGGGGTGAGTGTCCTGTCCTCGCTGGCGGCGCGCCCGATCATGTGCTAGAAAAACAGCATGAGTGATCCGCTGTCCCGGCGCGAGCGCCAGATCATGGATGTCGTGTACCGGCTCGGCCGCGCCTCGGTGTCCGAGGTCCACCAGTCCCTGCCCGACGCCCCCAGCTACTCGGCTGTGCGGGCCCTGATGGCCGTGCTCACCGAGAAGGGCCACCTGGTGCACGAGCCCGAGGGTCGCCGGTACCTGTACCGGCCGACCGTGCCGGCCGACGACGCGCGCACGTCCGCGCTGCAGCGCGTGGTCTCCACGTTCTTCGACGGGTCGCCGCTGCGGGCGGCCCTCGCGCTGGTGTCCGGCGCGAAGCTCGGCGACGAGGAGCTGGAGGCGCTCGAGGCCGCGATCGCGCGGGCGCGCGAGGAGGGGCGGTGAGCGCCGTGCTGTCCACTTGCCGAACCTGTCGACCCGGAGCCCTGCCATGATCGCCCTGTTCCTGGTTCACGCCGCTGGCGCGGCCGAGCCGTCGTCGGGCTCCGACCCCCACGCGGACGTGCGCGCCGATGTCCGGGGGACCCTCCGCTCGATCGACGCGGTCGCGGCGGCGGTCGACGGGATGCCCGCGGCGGCGCGGGCCGAGGCCACCGCATCGCTGCGCACGTTGTCGGTGAGTGACCCCTACACCCGCGCCGCGCTGCAGCTCCCGTTCGCGCTGAGCGCGGGGTCGGCGCACCTGCCGGCGGAGGCGTTCGACCCGATCGCGCGGCAGGAGTGGGTGTCGCTGCAGCAGGGGGTGGCGACCCACGTGGGGGTGCTCGAGGCGCTCGGGGTGGACCTGCCGGCGCCGAGCCCGGGAGATCCGCTGTACGGCGCCCGCGTGCCGTTGCTGGACCGAGACGCGCTGCTCGCGAGCGACGATCCGGTGGGGGTCACGGCGGCGCTGATCGCCGGCATCGTGCCGATCGCGCGGCGGATCGACGGGGGCACCCGGGCGCGGATCGAGGCCGCCAGTGATCGGGTGGAGGCGGCCACGGGGGTGCCGCGGCCGTGCCCACGAGGGCCGGAGTCGGTGTCGCCCGGCCACCCGTGGACCCTCGGGATGCAGCTCGGCGGGTGGCACGACGCGCTGCGGAGAGCGGAGCCGTTCGCGCAGGACCCGGGGACGCGGGCTCAGGTGCGGGCGTTGATCGAGCTGATCGACGGGTTCGACGACGCGTCGTCCACGAGCGTGTACGCGGATCGGTAGGTGGCCAGTGTCGAACAAGAGAGCGCGGCGAGTGGCGAGCGGTGCTCGTGCGGCCCGCGGGGAGGACGCACATGACCGCCGGGTGAGCGTCCGGCGCCGTCGACCTCCACGAACCCTGCTTCCCGCGGGCGAACTCCGAGCGAGATACAGCAGCGGAGGCGTCCCGGTGAAGCTGACAGACGGAACCACCGCTGCGTTTCGGGTCGTCCACCTGGACAACCTCCAGGTGTACCTGCGGCGCGGGATGCTCCACGCGGCGTCCTCGAGTCCGTCCGATGGCCTCGACTGGCGGCCCACCCACGCCGCGGAGATTCAGACCCGGAGGGCGTCCGCGAGTGTCCCGGTCGGTCCTGGCGGTGTACTGCTCGACTATGTCCCGTTCCACCTGGGCCCCAGGAACCTGTTCCTCTACAACCTGAACACGAGGCGGGTCCCAGGCTACGCCGAAGGGCAGGAACCCCTGGTGACGCTCGTCGTGGCGATGGAGGATCTGCTCGCCGCCGGTCATCGCCTGGTGTTCTACGACGGGCACGCGCTGAACGCGCTCTCCGCCTGCTTCGATTCGCCCGCGGCCCTTGCCGGTTTCGACTGGGAAGCGATCGACGGGCGTGACTTCAGCAACGCCGATCCGGACCGGAAGCGTAGGAAACAGGCCGAGTTGCTCGTCCACCAGTCCGCGCCGTGGTCCCTGGTACGCGGGATCGCAGTATGCAACGATGTGGCGCGCACTCGAACGCTCCGGGTGATGAGCAGTTACCCCACCAGCCTCCACAAGCCCGTTCGGGTGACCCCGAACTGGTACTTCTAGGGCGACGATGATCCGGACTGGCACCGGCAACCTGCTCTCGGCCGAGGTCGACGCCCTCGTGAACACGGTGAACTGCGCCGGCGTGATGGGCAAGGGCATCGCGCTCCAGTTCAAGAAGGCGTGGCCAGCCATGTTCCGCGCCTACCAGGTCGCCGCGCGCGCGGGCGAACTCCGGCCGGGCCAGGTCCTCGTCTGGCAGACCGGGCAGCTCGGGCCGCCGAGGTTCATCTTCAACTTCCCCACCAAGCGGCATTGGAAGCAGCCGTCTCGGCTGGAGGACATCGACGCAGGGTTGGTGGACCTGGTCGCGAAGATCCGGGAGCTGGGCGTCCGGTCGGTGGCGATCCCGCCCCTCGGCGCCGGCAACGGCGGGCTCGACTGGGTCGATGTTCGGCCGCGGATCGTCGACGCCCTCCGCGACCTGACGGAAGTGGATGTATGGCTGTGGGAGCCCGGGGACGCTCCTCCTCCGGCCCAGCAGCCGGTGAACACCGAGCGCCCCCGGTGGACGCCCGCTCGGGCGGCCGTGATCGCCCTGATGGGGCAGTACAGGATCCTCGACGACGACCTGACCCAGCTCGAGATCCAGAAGCTCGCGTACTTCCTGCAGGAGTCGGGGCATGATCTGCGGCTGAACTACGCCCGCCAGGTCTATGGTCCGTACGCAGACGAGCTGTACCACCTGCTCCATCGGCTGGAAGGGCACTTCCTCCATGGGCTCGTCGACAGGCGCCCGGAGGCTGTGTTGCAGGTGGAGCACGAAGCCGTCGAGGAGGCCTCGCGTTTCCTCGACCAGGAGCACGACGTCCAGCCGCGCTTTCAGCGGGTGGCGCGCCTGATCGAGGGGTTCGAGACGCCCTACGGGATGGAGCTGCTGGCCACCGTCCACTGGGTGGCGAAAGAGGAACCGGCGGCGCGCACGGATCCAGAGGTTGCCCTGCGCGCGGTGCAGGCGTGGAGCGCGCGGAAGCGCTCGCAGATGCGCCCCAGCCACGTGCGGACGGCGTGGCAGCGGCTTCGGGATCAGGGCTGGTTGGAGAGCCTGGAGGCGACACCGACGAGTATCGGGCCGGCCACCGTGGAAGTCCATGGGTCGTGAGGGCCCCACCTCACCGCGCGAGGTCCGGCGAACGCCCCATCTCCACCGTACGCTGGGGCTGAGCCAGCAGCGGAGACGAGTGCCGAGCAGACGAGTCTCCTCCCGCTTCGTCACGAGGATAAACCTGGGTTGCTTGCGGGAACGCTGACAGCTGAGGGCTAGAACGGAATGTCATCGTCGGCCCCAAGGCTTGCCCTCCTGGCAGCCGGCATTCCGAGCACCCTCGCAATCCAATCCTGGTGCCGCTCTGCCCACTGCTGGCCTTCAGCCGTCAGTTTCACTGCGCAATACTTCTCGCCCTCGCCATGAAAATCGTCCTCGGTCTCCCACGTCCTCTCGATGAGGCTCTTGTTGAGAGCTCGGTGAATTGCGAACGATCGTTCAACGGCGGTCATGTGCTCCCTCAGCGCCTCCATAAGGGCATGTCGAGGCAGGTTGTCGTCCGGAAACGGACTGCTTTCGAGCACTAAACCGATAACTGCCACGTCGTTGTCCGAGAGTTCATCCTCGCTGGCATGGCGGCTCGCCGGCATGTTCTCCGAACCCATCGCTTTCGCCAGTTCTGCCTTGAACTCGGAGGCTCTCTGGAAGCGGTCCGTCGGCTTGTCGGCTGCGGCTCGCCTGATCAGGTCCCGAACAGGTTTTGCGACGTTGGTGAGTTCCACATCCAGAACATCGACTCGAAGCGGAAGTCGGGCGCCGAACATTTCGCCGAGAACGACGCCGGCGGCGTAGACGTCGACGAGGTGGTTGACAGTCGAGGAGTCCGCGATCTGCTCCGGAGCCATGTAGTTCATCGTCCCGATCCGAGTGTTGGCCTCGGTCGCCCGGGTCAGGCCGGGTTCGGGGTTGGTGGAGAACCCGATCGAGAAGTCCACAAGGTAGGTCCCGTACGGGGACAGGATGATGTTCCTCGGGTTCACGTCGCGGTGAACAATGCCGTGCTGATGGACGGCATCGAGTGCTCCGAGGAGGTCGGACATCACCCGCCAGATGGTCGGGTCGGCCAGAGGTCGCTGGCTCGCGGACAGGTGCTCGGCGAGGGTGTCCCCCGGGATGAACTGCATGATCGTGTACGGGGTCTTCTCGGACCCGTCATGCACCTCGCCCTGCGTGATTACGAACGGGATAGCCGGGTGCTGGATCCGAGCGAGCAGGGGTGCCTCTCGCTCGAACCGCTTCTCGCTCGTCGGGTTCTGCCGCTGAACGATGTTGTCGAAGAACTTGATCGCGACGTGCCGGCCGAGGCCGACCTGGAGTGCCTTGTAGACATTCCCAAACCCGCCGCCCGCGTGCCAATTCTCGATGTTGAACCCGCGTCGAGCAAGGGCGGTCGTGTAGGCCGGGGGGATCTGTTTCGCCATGCCTGCCATCGTAGCTTCCTGGAACGGGCCCAGGCTAGTAGCGGATTGGGGTCCACCACCAAACAGGACCTAGGAACCCACGCTTTCGCCGTCCATCGCTCTGGTCTCCGCTTCGAGGTCGTCGCGCAGCAACGCCTCCCGATCGACCTCACCCAGCGTCTCCTCGGTCTTGAGGAACAGCAGGGGCTCGTCCACGATGCGCTCACGGACGGTCGCGTCGCCCGCGCTGCAGGCGGCGATCAGCACCCGGGCTTCGCGCAGTGAGCCGGTGGGTGCCGAGCCGCTCGACCAGCCGTTTGCAGTGTCGTCGATTGGCGCGCGCCAACACCACCAGGAGCTTCTCGGCGGCGTTCGCAGACACGACCCCTTTCCGGACCGCCCCCTGGACCGGGTCCGGCAGGACCTTCACGAGCGCCAGCCGGCGCGACAGCCAGCTCGCGGACCGCCGCCGCTCTGTCGCCAGCACCTGCTGCGACTTCCCCTGCGTCTCGGCGAGCCATCCTCGATCGCCGTTCCAGACCCGGACGCAGCGAGCCGATGGCGCAGGACCAGCGCCTCGGCCTCCCCCATCGACAGCATGACCGCGTGGACCGTGTCTCGGCCCAGCTTCTGCAGCGCACCCGGGCGAACCCGTCGATCAGCACCGGTCGGCCGCCCGACTCCACCAGCAGGGGGCTGCGCTGGTCGTCGCGGGCGACCTCGGCGGCGAGGCTGGACTCGTGGGCGGCGTCACGGATTGGAGGTCGGCGTAGCGGAGATCGAGGAGGTGGATCTCGAGGTCGAAACATCACGGTGGGACTAAGGGCGGCGGCGGGGCGGCGGTATCTGCGTGCTGTCGGTACGTCCGGTGGACTTCGGGGCGAAGAGTCGGTTCGAGGACCGTCTTCAACGCCACTGCGTGTTGCACCCAGAAGTCGAGACCGGACCTCGGTTTCGCGCGCTCCTTGCGACCTCGGAGGTGAGCGGACTCGCATGACCTGGTGTAGCGTCGCGGCTGGAAGGTCGAATGTGGTGGATGGCGTTGATGCTCGTTTGCGGTTCGAACGACGACGGCGACCGAGAGGACTCCGACACCGACGCGGGGTTGTGGTTCCTGCCCTGATCATGCCAGGCAGGCAGCCAGTCTGGTTGATCGCCAATCGAACCGGATCGCCTGATTCGATTCGTACAACAACGATTGTGCGGCGGCGGCGGCGGCGGCGACTCCTCCGTGTGCCTCGGCGTCCACCGTGGTTGACATGAACGTTCGACCACGGAGGACGCGGTGGTACACGGAGGAAACGCGCCGCCGCCGCCGCTGCCTGCCGCCTGGGGACTCACGACCGGATCCCCCCCACCAGCAGTAGGATTCTCCGTGCGACTTGGCGCAAGCCCTGCCGACCGGAGCCAGCAGGGCTCAGCATCTCCGACCCCCCCGACCATCCGGAGACCGACTCGGGTGTGGCGCGCAGATCGGTACACCACCGGGCGGCCGGGTCGATCCGCTTGACGACCTGATCATCCCAGGTGATCGGGACGGGCAGGAGGTGCTCGATGGCCACGCCGTACCCCC
>JBEBJC010000137.1:0-13085 GCA_040080105.1 Myxococcota bacterium | reverse complement strand
CATGGAACTCACACCGCGACTGGGGATAACGTTGACGGCACTGGCCGTCGGATCGCTGGCAGCCGCCGGCGCGCTGATCTGGCTGATTGTCGACCCGTTCCGGCTGCTCTCGCTGCTCTGAGGAAAGGACTGGTCATGGCACACGTCTCTCGCCACGCCGACGTACGCGGCGGTCACAGGGCGTCCCACACCGGGGGCCGGATGGTCGTCGGCTTCCTCCTCGTGATCTGGGGCGCGCTGGCGCTGCTCGGGATGCTCGAGCGGTCGGACTACCTGCGGCGGGTCCGCCAGGCGTTGGCCGAGGCCGACCGGCGGGCGCGCGCCGGCAGCGCTGAGCACACCGCGCTCGTGGCCGAGGTGCTCGACGAGCTCGACCCCGAGGGCGCCGCGACCCGGATCGCGAGCGCGTCCACGCCGTTCCGCCCGTCCGAGGCCGACGACGCGCGCGGCCGGCTCGACCGGGCGGTGACCGCGTTCCGGAAGGCCGCGGTGGCCGAGGCGCTCGCCGACCGGCGCGCGTTCGACCCGACCGCCCGGCCGGACCTGGGCGTGCTCGGCGACCTGCGGGGCGAGTCGGGGTTCGCCCAGGGCACGGTGGCGGGCGCGCTCGCCGGCGAGTCGATCGTGTTCCACCGGACCGGCGACCACGCGTGGCTGGTGGTGGTGCTCGACGGGTCGGTGTGGATGGTCGACCCGGCGGCGAGTGAGTGGTGCGGCGGCCCGGTGGGCGCGTCGTTCGCGTCGACCCGCGCCGGGCGCGCGGTGCTCACCGCGCTCGTCACCGACGGGTACGTCGAGCTCACCCCGGAGGTGGCGGCGGTGGTCGGGCAGGCGGTGGAGGGGGTCCCGTGGACGGTGGACCGGGCGCTGATCCCCAGCGTGACCGAGCCGCACGTGGGGCTCGACGTGCCGATCGACCCGGAGACGGAGGCGCTGTTCGGCGGGCTGTCGGCGAAGTGACCGGTGACCTCCGTTCGCGTTCAGCTCACCAACGGATTGCGCACCCTGAGCGCCCAGAGCTCGAGCCTAGATCGGAGCATTGTGAGCCGTCGTACAAGTGGGGGACTCGAGCCAGGCCAGCACAATGGTGTCCAGCGCAATCATCGGGCGGTGGGTCCGCCTTCGGCCGGATCGTCCCGGACGTCGGCGAGGGCATCGTCCGGGCCGAGCCCTGGCTGGAACCCGACAGGGCCGGGGAACGCGGCCGAGCGGAGGCGGAACGGTTCGGTAGGCCACGCGGGCACGCGCCGCACGCCGTCGACGACGAGGTCGCGCAGGGTGCGGTCGTGGGCCGCGGCATGGGCGCGCAGTTCTTCGGCGAGGGAATCGGGAAGATCAATCGGGGTGCGCATGTGCGATCGCATATCTGTCGAAGTGCGTTGATGCAGGGGCTCGGACTCGCGGCCCGCCGGTTTGGAGAGGCGGCACCGATGCCGGGACGGACGTGACCGAGCCGCACCAGTTACGGCCGACGGATGGCCGTCGACTGGTGCACGCTCTCCCCGGAACAGTTCGAGCAGGCGGTCAACGACCTCCTGATGGCGGAGTACGGGCGCCTCGGCCGGTTCGTGCCGTACTCGACCAGCCACGGGAAGACCGACGGCGGGTACGACGCAGCGTTCGACGGGCCGTACCGAGGTCGGGTCGGGCAGTGGGTGGTGAGCGTCAAGCAGGTCAGGCAGGCCGGGAAGAAGGCGGTCTCCGCGCTGCGCAGTCTGCTCGACCGCGACCTCGCGCGCCACCCCGGCCGGGCCTGGTGGGTGGTGACGAACGTGAGCGTCCCGCCGGACGATCCGATCCACGGCTGGCTGAGGGACTCGGCGCCGGGGTCCGAGATCCTGGCGCGCGAAGAGCTCGAACAGCTGCTCGACAAGTACCGGTGGGTCGGTCGGCGCTACGGCCTGGTGTCCGGCTACGACGTGTTCTGCCCGGCTTGGCGATTGGAGAACCCGGGTGAGCTCCCACCCTCGCGGCGCGCGGACCTCGAGCGGCTGAACGCTCTTGTACGAGGGGCGGCGCGCTGCGTGGCGGTCGTGTCCCCCGCCGGGATGGGGTCGCGCGAGCTGGCGGAAACCTTTGCTCACGACGCCGCGGTCGCACCATCGCGGGTGGTCGTATGGGTGAACGCGACCGAGCACGAGCAGTTGTATGGCCTCGAACACTCCATTTCGGACCTCGTCACAGAGGGACCGTACCTGTGGGTGGTGCCGCCCTCGCCCGTGGCGCATCGCGTGGCGAGACTCCTGGCGGCGTTGAACGGCGACCACCAGGTGGTTGCGTTCTTGGCTCCCTTGCAGGCGGAGGCGCGAACAGGGTGGGCGCGGCTGGAGCTCGAGCCGTCTACTCCCGAGGAGCTGCGGGAGTGGGTGCGCCAGTCGCAGCCGCGTTCGCGTGAGGACATCGTGTCCGCGCGGGTGGCGTGGGCCGGAGGTCGTCCGGATCTCGTCGCGGTCGAGCCTCCGACCGGCCTAGGAACCGAGTTGGTGCGCCGGCTGCGCGAGTTCGTCCGCGACGACCGAGCCATGGAGGAGGCGGCCGCGTGGCTGGTGTTGCTCCTGCCCATCGCCGAGGTGGGGGGCACCGAGTTCGATGCGGCGGCCCACTTCAGCGGGCTCGACGCGGCACAGCTGCGGTTCGTGCTCGATGCGCTGTGCGACGAGCGATGGGTCGAGGCCTCGGGCGACGGGTGGCGAGAGACCTCGCCATACCTGTCGGCCGATCTGGTCGACGCGCTGACCCGCGGAGCGCGCGGGGATCGGATCGAGCGGGAGCTGGCCACATTGCCCGACCCCCTCCAGTGGCGGGCTGCAGTGCGCCTCGCCAGGTTCACCGATCGAGAGGGAGCACTGCTCACTGCGGTGGATGCGCTGGCTACGGTGGTGGACGCGCCCGAGATCGGCGACGCCACACGTGCCGTGCGTCGGGCGGTGGACGCGGCGCAGATCTCGGACAAGCTGGGGTCGCGGTGCGCCATCGTCGCGGGGCGCGCCATACGGCGACTGGCCAGGGGGGAGCACACCAGAGGGTTCTCGATCGAGGTGCGTCATCTCGTGGTGCAGATTGGATGCTGGCCCGCGGAGGTGGGCCTGGCGGTCGACCTGCTGCTCGCACACGGCGTGGGCGACTCGTTCGACCTCACGGCCGCCGGTGGGGAGCTCGCGAATCCGCTGGGGCGGCATCCCGAGCGGTTGATTCGGTTGCTCGACGTGATCGCGGACCGGTTCGACGCCCATCCCGACGGGGTGGCGTCGCTGTTGGTCGGGGTGGGCGAGCGCCTGCTGGCGGCGCGAGTTCCGGTCGTCGGCAGCACGTCCCGGTCCATTCGCTGGAGCAAGGTGGCGTGGAACGAAGCGACGGGGGACGTGGCCCAGTGGAGGGCCCGCGTGATCGCGCTCGCCCGTCGGTGTGTGCGGCACGAGATCCAGACGGTCCGGGCGAGTGGTTGGAAGGTGCTGGCAGGGTTGTGGAACTGGGGTGGTCCGGCGCCCGACAGCGTCCGCGCGCTCGCCGAGGAGGTTCTGCTCGAGGTCGAGCGAGCGCTGGGAAGCCCAGTCGACTGGGAGGACTGGCGGGCCGCCGAGCATGTCGCAGTGCGATACGTCGGGGTCGGCCTCGCCTCGAACGAGCGAATGGCGAAGGTGATCCGCGCGTTCCGCACCGATCCGGCCTATCAGGCGTGGCGGCTGCTTGGGGAACCGTCCTGGTTCTTCGCGGAGCCCGATGCGGTCGCCGAGACGCTCGTCGCCGGTGGCGGGTGGCTGTCGGTCGTGCATGGCCAGGCCAAGGTCCACGGCACAGCCCCGCAGATCGTGGCGGAGCGCGTCGCGGCCCAAGTCCAGTCTGTCGGCGGCGTGGCGGAAATCCTCGACAAGGTTGACCCGCAGCAAACGGGTTGGCCTGTCCGGGTGGTGTTCCTCCGCGAATGGATCCGTCTTCGCCCCGACTTGTTCCGCCCATTCCTTCTGGGCCCAGAGTGGGCCCAGATTCGTGCCGAGCTGCGGCCGTTGCTGATCCTGGCCGCCCTCCCGGCGTTCGGTGAGGAGCTCGCCCAGCGCCTCACCGGTCCGGTCATCGGGGGGCGCGCGTTGGGTGCGGCGCTCGAGCTGGCGCAGCTCCTCCGGCACCCCGCCGACGTCCCGGATCCGGACGCGGCGCGGCTCGTCCCAGTGGTCATGCGGGTGTTGCCGCTCGCGAACCGCGCTGCCGCGCTGTACACGCTGGCGGGTCACCCTGGTAGAGAGACGCGGCAATCCGTGGGCGATGAACTCGCCGATTGGGTGTTGTTCCTGTCGCCGAAGCCTGACCCGCGCGATGCAGTTGCGGTGATCGAGCGGCTGGCGACGCTGTCGGATCCGTCCGACCCTCTGCTGTTGCCCCTGGTGCTGCGCATGAACCCGTGGCCGGACTCCGGAATCTCGCCCGCGCCCCCCGAGCTGCGGGGCGCGGTGGAGCGAGCGCTGGGGTGGGCGATCATCGACGCGGTTGTCGCCGGCGCGCGGTGGCCGGACGAAGCCGCCCCGTTCGTGAGCGCCGCGATCCGCTCCGATCGGGCGCGGTGGGAGCGGGCGCTCGCGCAGGTGCGCGGCCGGTCCGATGTCGACTTCGACGCCCTCTCCCCGCCGATTGACTTCGCCCACCTCCAGGCGTTGGTCGGTTGGTGCCGGGCGAACGGGGGAGCCACGAGCTGGTACCTGCTGTTGGAGCAGCCGTGTCGTGGCGTCGATCGTGGGCAGCTCTGCGGATTGGTGGAGGAGGCGGTCGCCGCAGACGAGCTCGACGAGGCGGTGTTGTTGTTCACCTTCGCCCCACCCCAGAGGGGCGCGTCCGACGAGGTGTACCTCCACACCCTGTCTGCGCTGGTCCGCACGCTGGATGTGGAGCAGGAGCAACAGCTGGTGCAGGCGCTCGCGCTCGAGCTGGCCGGCGGCGCCCGCGTGCGGGGAGATCACGCCCACGCCCTGGACGAGGCTGCGGCGTGGGAGGCGGCAGCCGGGAAATCCGGTGAGGGTGGAGACGTGCTGCGTCGCGTCGCCCGGGCGACCCGGGATATCGTCCGCGGACTGGGAGACCTGCGATGGACGGACTGACCTCGGTGCAGGTGCGCGGCTACCGAGCGATCGCCGACGCTAGGTTCGAGCCCCGGCCCGACCGCACCGCGTTGATCGGCGGGAACGGCTCCGGCAAGTCGTCGGTGCTCGACGCGATCGGGCTCGTGGGCGACCTCGTCCGTCACCGCCGGGAGGCGCTCGGGGAGGAGCTCCGCGGGAACCTCGGCGCCGCTGGGCAGATGCCGTTGTCGCGCCTCGCGCACTTCGGTGCGTCGGCGGTCGTGGTCGAGCTCGAGCTGTCGGTCGCGGGCCGGGTGTACCGGTACCGGATCGAGCTCGCGCCCACGCCGGTGTCGTGGTTCGTGGCCGGGGAGCGCCTCGAGGGGCCGAGCCGCGACCACCCGGAGGGGTTCGAGGTGCTGCTCGAGCGGGACCCGAGCGGCTCGCGCGTCCGGCGGGCGGACGGGGCGACGATCCGCCTGGTGCCGGTCGGCACGGCGCCGCACACCCCGCTGGTCGGGTTGGGGGCGGACCCGCTTTCGTACCCCGAGCTCGCGGCGCCGTACGCGTTCCTGCGCGGGATCTGCCTGCTGCGGCCGACGCCGGTCGCGATGCGCGGCGGCCGACCGCTGGGGGAGTTCCCGGACGGGTACGGGCGAGACCTCACCGCGCGGCTGCACCGGTTCCTCACCGAGCAGCCGGGGCAGCTGACCGACTACCTCGAGACGATGGGGGAGTTCGTCGGGTGGAGCGCGCTCGCGACCCCGGTCCGCGACGGGGTAGCGCGGGCCGAGTTCCGCGAGGGGACCCATCCCACGCCGATCGCGCTCGAAGCCGCGTCGGACGGCACGGTGGTGGAAGCGTGGCTGCTCGCGCTGGCGCTCGATCCACCCGAGGGAGCGAGCGTGCTGTTGGTGGACGAGCCCGCATCGCAGTTCTTCCATCGGTCGCTCCAGCGGCCGGCGCAGCTGTTGAAGACGCTGTCGATGCAGCGCCAGGTAATCGTCGCGACCCACTCGCCGGGGCTGTTGTCCGAGTTCACCGACCGTGATGGGGTGTGGGTGGTGTCGCGTCAGGCCGGTGCGGGGGCGCAACTCCGACGCCTGGTCGACCTGCCGGACTCGGACGAAGCAGTAACGGAGGTCGGGCTGGGGGAGGGCGCGCTCGGGTATGGGTCCGAGGTCGCCCCGTGAGTCGGCGGCGGTTCGTGTGGGTGGTGACCGATCAGCTGAGCAACCACCGGTGTCACCTCGCGTATGTCCGGGCGCTGGTCGGAGGGCGTGCCGAGGTCGTTCACGTCTACATCGCGAAGGGACTCCTCACGTCGGTGCACCATGCGAGTGCCCTCCAGGAGTTGAAGCGGGGTGCCAACACGTCCTGGGTCAAGACCGATCCGGTCGTGCTGTTCCGTGACTCCGAGTGCACCCACCAGGCCATGCTGGACCGCGCGCGCACCGACATGCAGTCGCTGGAAGTGAAGCTTCGCCAAACCATTTCGCACCTGTGCGGCGTGGTGTTCAACCCGATGTCGGAGGGGGCGTTCCTCCTGTTCCCGACCGCGAGGTCGATCCTCACCGACGAGTTCGCCGTACCCTTGGATCCGGCGTGGATCGCCGACAAGCGATCCGATCGGTTCGTGCACAAGCAGCAGCTCGACCGGGCGCTGGGCCTCGCCAGCCACTCGAACAAGCGCGCGCTCGACAAGCGGATGGAAGCCGACGTCGCGAACTGGCTCACCTCCGCCGAGCCCGTGTTCACCCAGGTGACCGCCCGCCTCCGGGCTGTCCTCGACGCTGCCCTCGGTGTACCCTGACGGTCCGGAGGGGCGATGTGGTGGTTCGCGCTCGGGTGTAATCCCGGCGGTTCCGAGTTGGCCGAGGACTACCTCGAGCGGCTCGTGGGCCAGTGGGAGGGGTTCGCGTACGGGTTCGCCGGCGCGTCGGACTTCCGCGTCACCTACGACTACGACGGGCAGGAGCTCACCGGGACCCTCGACATCAGCGGCCTGCAGTTCGGGATGCAGGAGGTGACCGCGTCCGACGACGCCGCCACCGTGGTGTGGCTGCAGACCAACGCCGTCGCCCAGGTCACGCTGATCGTGCGGGCGGAAGGCGACCAGATGGAAGGCCACTTCGAGCTCAACCAATGCTTCTCCACCGACCCGCAGGGAGCCGGAGAGGGGTGTCTGGTCGAGGGCACCTACGACGCCACCCGGCAGTGATCACGCCTCGACCGTCGGGATCCCGTACGCGGCGAACGATCGATCTCGGGTGACCACCACCAGTCGCTCGACCTGCGCCTGCGCGATCAACAGGCGGTCGAACAGGTCGCCGTGGTGGAGCGGGAGCCGCCCGACCGCGAGGACGTGCTCCAGCGTCACCGGCAACACGGCGGCGCCGAACTCGCGCTGTAGCTCCGCGCAGATCGACTCGACCGGGTGGTGCAGCGTGATCTTGCCCAACGCGGCCTTGATAGCCAGCTCCCAGGGGCTGACCACGCTGAGCCGGAGCTCCTCCGCCCCCACGATCGCCGCGCGGGCCTCGGCCGACAGCGCGCCGGGGGAGGTGAGCGCCCACAGCACCGCGTGGGTGTCGAGCAGCAGCCTCACCGCGCCGGACCGCAGAGGTCGAGGTCGTCGAGGGACAGCGGCGCGTCGAAGTCCTCGGCGACCGTGGCCAACCCGGGCAGGGTCCCGAACCGGCGCTGCGGCGGCGGCGGGGCGGCCGCCACGAGCCGCGCCACCGGGCGGCCGTTGCGGGTGATCACCACCTCCTCGCCCGCCTCGACCGCGTCGAGGAGGCGGGACAGGTGGGTCTTCGCGTCGTACACCGACACCGGGTCCATCGGTCGTCCTTAACCTTGACCAACAGTCTGGTCAACGGTCAGAACTGGACTCCGGCGAACAGGCCCGGCCACGCGATCACGTCCTCGTCCGGCCCCACCAGCAGGTCCGGGGCCACGTCGACCAGGCGGTAGTTCCCGGGGATCCGGAAGTTCATCGAGGCGCCGGCGAACGGGGCGAACTCCTTCGCCACCTGCAGCCCGACCACCCCGCGCAGCCGCACCACCCCGGTCGGCGGGCGCGAGAACGGACCGGACAGCTCGCCGTCGGCCAGCGTGGTCGTGCCGAGCTTGATGTACGCGGTCTGCACCAGGTCCACGTCCATCCACAGGTGGTCGGACGGCAGGTGCGCGCCGAACCCGAACGACGTGTACGCGTGCTCCGCGTTCCCGCCGCCGCCGAGCACGGTGTGCACGTAGTCGCCGCCGAGCTTCAGGTCGACGTTGAACAGGTCCGACTCCGACGCGTACACCTGGAAGTCGTGCCGGCCCTCCTTCTCGAACGACAGCAGCCCGATCGGCACGCCCTTCACGTCGCGGGCCACGTTGATCAGCCCGATCTGGGTGCCGTGGACGTCCCGGCCGATGTTCACCAGGCCGAGCTGGAACCCGCGCACGTCGGTGCCGACGTTCACCCCGCCGATCTGCGCCCCGCGCAGGTCGCGCGCGATGTTCACCGAGGCCAGCTGCGTCCCGACGCTGTCGGGGCCGGCCCAGTTGAACCCGGTGGTGAGCTGGACCCCGCGCAGCGCGCCGATGGCGATGTTCCCGCCCATCGTGGCCTGCAGCCCGCGCACGTCGCCGTTCGCGACGTTCGCGCCCATCGAGCCCTGGAACCCCTGGAACTGGTCACCGGTGACGTTCGCGCCCATCGTGAGCTGCGATCCGGTGCCGGCGCCGGTCACCACGTTCGCCCCCATCGACAGCTCGAGCCCGTGCAGCTCGCCGGCCGAGGTGAACCCCATCGCCGCGATCGTGCCGTCGGCGCGGCCGGTGACCCAGTGGGCGCCCATCGACACCGCGGTCCCGCGCAGCGCGGTCGAGTCGCTCGCCACCGCCGACACCACGAACGAGTCCACGCCCTCCGGGTGCGGGAACACGCCGGGGAGCAGCGCGAACCGCGGCCACAGCCGACGAGGCTCGTCGGGGCCGGACACCACCGCCGCTGGTGGCACCGCGGGCACGTCGCCGCGGGCGACCGTCGGGTCCGCCATCTGCCAGTCGAGCTCGGTCGCTGCGAGCCGCACCGACGCGCCGTTGCTGAGCGTGACCGCCGCCGAGCCGTACTGGTCGTCGCCGTTCACGATCGTCACCGTGTACGGGCCCTCCGCGAGCCCGAGCTCGACCGGCCGGCCCGCGATCTTGCGCAGCTCGATCACCAGGTGGCCCTCCGCGTCGCGGATCAGCGCCCGGCCGGCGAGCGACTCGTCGAGCACCAGCGAGGCGGTGGTGAGCGCCAGGTCGGTGAGCACGAGCTCGCCCTTCCCGGTGAGGTTCACCGTGCGCATCGCGTGCTGCGGGCCGTGCTGGGTCTTCTCGGTCTGGGCCAGCGTCTCGTCGTACGCGTAGCCGTACGCCTCCTCGAGCGTGACCCGGCCGTCGCCGGTCGCGTCGGCGGCGCCCCGCAGGCCCGAGGCCAGGTAGTGGGTGAAGTACGAGCCCGAGATCCGCTCGGCCTCCTGCGACACCTCGTCGTCGGCGCTCGAGGTGATGTACGCCGAGCCGTCGACCTGGATCGACTCGTCGCCGAGGAACGCCGGCACCGGCTTGCCGCCCTTGGTGAGGATCATCGACCCCGAGGCACACGAGTCGAGGATCCCGAGGCGGACGCGCGCCGGCAACGTGTCGAGCCGAGACTTGAGCTCGCGGTACTGGAGCACGTCGGAGCCGAGCAGCAGCCCCTCCTCGTCCGAGTGGCCCGAGTAGTAGAACAGGAACTCCCCCGACCCGCGGTCGGCCTCGAGCTCGAGGTTCACCTGGTCGAACGCCGCGAGGAGCTCGGCCTTCGTCGGATCGTACAACACGATCGCGTCTTCGGCCTGCACCCCGCCGAGGTCCTGCATCACCGACGCCATCTGGTCGGCGTCGCGGTGGGCGTACCGCAGCGTGGTGCGCGACGGGCCGCCGTCGTTGTCGCCCACCAGCAGGGCGATGCGACGGGTGGGTTCGGCGGAGGCTACCAGGGCCAACGTGGCTACGAGCGGGATCACTGTGCACCTCCGGCGCGCGGTTCCTTGCGGACGATGAACGAGCTCTGCTCGTAGGTCTGGGGCACGGCGAGCGGCTCGACCTTCGCGGCCCCGCTCGCGGCGAGCGCCTCGGCCGCGTGCACCACCGTGCTCACGTCGGTCGGCGACTCGCCGGTGGTGACGAGGAAGAACCGCTCGTACTCCGGCGCGTCGTCGAGTTCGTACGCGTTCGGCATCCGTTGCTCGCCGGGGCGCAGCTCGGTGTCGGCCGCGTCCGACGGCGGCCAGTGCAGCGTCACCGCGCCGCGGCCGTCGATCGACACGACCACGCCGTGCTGGGCGTCACCCGACACCACGCCGACCTGCAGCCGGTCGCCCTTGCGCGCCACCGCGCCAGCGGGGAGGCGCTCGAACCCCTCCGACCGCTGGCGGTACACCCGCAGCTTCGGCGCCAGGCCCTTCGGGGTGTTCACCTCGAGGGGAGACTCCGCCGGCTCGTCGGCCGCGATCGTGACCCACAGCCCGGCCATGCCGACCGCGAGCACCGGCCCGAGCAACATCCCCACCCACCGATTCGGCGCGGCGTTCGCCGACTCGGCTCGGGCGGTGGCGGCGCGCGCCTTGCCCTCGATCCGTCGGATCGTGTCGTCGATCGGGTTCGCGTCGAAGAACGCTTGGTTGTCGGCGGGGATCGCCGCCAGGCGGGCCGCTGCGTCCGCGTCGTTCGTCACTGCGTCCCGCTCGGCGGACGTGGCCTCGCCGAGGAACACCCTCTCTACCAGCCGGTCTGGAATGTTGCGGCTCATGCGACCTCCTGCAGCTCGGCCACGTGGGCCTTCAACACCCGGAGCCGCTTGCGGACCCCGGACACGGACATCCCGGTCTCGGCGGCGACCTGCTCCAGCGTCAGGCCGTCCACGAGGTGCATCACCGCCATCTCGCGGGTCGACACCTGCTCGCGGGCGAACAGGCGGTCGAGCAGCACGGCGGACAGCGATCGATCTTCGGCGTCGGGCGCGACGGCGATCCGCTCCACCAGGTCGCTGTCGGCGTCCGACGGCTTCCGGCGGCGGCTCCGCAGGCGGTTCAGGCACACGTTGGTGGCGGTGCGGTACAGGAACGACGACGGCGCTTCCACCGTCAGCCCCTCTCCGCGCCGCAGCACCTCGACGAACACGTCTTGCATGGCCTCTCGCGCCTCCTCGTCATCGCGCAGCAGCGCGCGACACCGACGGTTCACCATCGGGCCGAACTGCTGGTACCAGTGCCTCAAATCGACGCCCATGATCCCTCGGCGTCCGGGGTTTCATCAGCTGGGACACCCCCGGACGTCCGAGGTGTCACCCGTCGCCTCCGATTTTGCTCCACCCGGTTCAATTGAATTCGGTTATCATTTTCACCAGTGGAGGATCCCGATGGTCCTGTGCTTGTGTGAGGGCGTGTCCGACCAGAAGATCCGCGCCGCCGTCCGGGACGGGGCCGAGACGGTCGGGGCGATCGCGCGGCGCACCGGGGCAGGGAGAGACTGCGGGTCGTGTGTGTGCGACCTCGCGCGGATCCTTCGCGACGAGCGCGACGTGAACGACCGCGAGGCGAAGCTGTCGCTCGCAGCGAAGTGAGCTAGTCCGTCGGTTCGGAGGAAGGATGGCCGTGAAGTCCGGCGCGACCGTGGTCGCCGCCCTCAATGACGTACTGACTGCCGAGCTGACGGCGATCAACCAGTACTTTCTGCACGCCAAGGTGCTGCAGAACCTGGGCTACGCCAAGCTGGCCGGCAAGGTCCGAGCCGAGTCGATCGACGAGATGAAGCACGCCGACGAGCTGATCGAGCGGATCTTGTACCTCGAGGGCACGCCGAACGTGCAGAAGCTGTCGCGGATCCGGATCGGGGAGACCGTACCCGAGATGTTCGAATCGGACCTCGACCTGGAGAAGGAGGCGATCCCGCGGCTGAACACGGCGATCGCCCTGTGCGTGGCGGAGGCCGACAACGGGACGCGCGCGATGCTCGAGTCGATCCTGGTGTCCGAAGAGGAGCACCTGGACTGGCTCGAGACCCAGCTGTCGCTGATCGAGGCGCTGGGCCTGCCCGGGTACCTGGCGCAGCAGCTCGACTGAGCGGCCGCCCTACGGTGAGGCCCGCCCGGCGATCCCGATCACGAACGTCAGGGGCTCGGCGTTGCGCACCGCGCCCATCGCGGCGCTGAACGGGGTCATCCCGAAGTCCGAGTGCGCGGCGGTGAACCGACCCTTCGCCGTGAGCGTGTCCCCGTCGGTGTCGATCGCCATCGCCACCGTGGTCGGCCGCGACACGCCGTGGACGGTGAGCGCGCCGGTCACGTCGAACTTCCCGTCGGGCCGCGCGGCGCACCCGGTCGAGCGGAACGTCAGGGTGGGGAACGCGGCGCTGTCGAGCTGCTTCTTCCCGTTGAAGTTCGCCTCGATCGTCGGGTGGTCGTCGACCGACGCGGGGCCTTCGAGCCCGGCCTTCTCGCGCGCGCCCGGAGGGTCGACCCGCAGACCGGAGGTGGGCACGTCGACCGCGATCCGGCACCCGGACGGGTCGGCGGGGTCCCACCGCACCTGGCCGGAGTACTGGGTCGCCACCACCACGTGGTCGTGCGCGAGCGCCGCGCCGACGGTGCCCCGCTCGAACTTCACCACCACGTACAGCGCGTTGTGCCCCGCCGCGAGCGTGTAGTCGAGGGCGGCGGGTGGCGCCTCGGGGACCACGTTCGGCGCGACCGCCGGCGCGGCCGCCGGCTCCACCTCCGGCAGCATCGGGGGCGTGGCCGGCGCGATCGACGGCGACGGCTCGAGCGGCGCGCGGACCGGCTCGGACGTCACCGGCTCGGGGAGGCCCGCAGCCGGCGGGACCTGCGCGGGGGCACCGGGCGCGAGGCCCGCGGCGCCCACGTCCGGCGGGGCGGCCTCCGGCGCAGGCACGGCGACCGGAGCCACCTCCGCCCGCGGCCCCTCGCCCGTCCCACACGCTGCGACCCACAAC
>JBEBJC010000136.1:0-13089 GCA_040080105.1 Myxococcota bacterium | reverse complement strand
CCACCGCGCTCGCCGCGCTGGCGCTGCAGCGGACCGGGCGCGCGGGTCCGGCCACCGACGCGGTGGCCTGGCTGGTCGCGGCCCGGCGGGGCGACGCGGGGTGGGGCGGGACCCAGGCCACCGTGCTCGCGCTCGCCGCGATCACCGCCGAGCCGTCGGTGGACACGCCCGGAGAGGTGGTGGTGTGGGTCGACGGGGTGCTCGCCGGCACCGCGGCGTACGCGCCCGGCCGCGACGGCCCGGTCAGGCTGGACCTCACGCGGTGGGCAGGCGCCGGGGAGCACCAGGTCGAGCTCGTGCACGACGGCGCCGACCCGGTGCCGTACACGGTGCAGGTCGGGTGGCGGCGCGACGTCCCGCGCGACGACCCCGGCGCGCCGCTGGTCGTGTCGACCGCGCTCGCCCGCGACGAGGTCGAGCTCGGCGAGACCGTGCGCCTGTCGGTCGTGGTCGAGAACCCCACCGCCGACGGGGTGGCGAGCCCGATCGCGCGGATCGGGATCCCGGCGGGGTTGCGGGTGGAGGAGTGGCAGCTCCGGACGCTGCGCGACCGGGGAGAGGTCGCGTTCGTCGAGACCCGCCCGCGCGAGGTCACGCTGTACTGGGAGGCGCTCGGCCCCGGGGAGCGGCGCGCGCTCGCGCTCGATCTGGTGGCCGAGATCCCGGGCCGGTTCACCGCCCCGGCCTCGTCGGTGTACCCGTACTACACGTCCGACGCGCGCCGGTGGGCGGAGGGGGTCGGGGTCCGGGTCACCCCGTGATGCGTTAGGGGCCGGCGGTGCGCACCCCGACCCCGCTCGAACGCCTCGCGCCGTGGCTGCTGCTGGCCGCGATCGCGGTGCCGCGGGTGGTGTTGTCGGGCTGCGTGACGGACTTCGGCGCCGACGGTGGGTTCTACGCCGACATCGCGAAGAACGTGAGCCAGGGCAACGGCCTGTCCACCGACGTGTCGGTGTTCCACCAGGGGTTCGGCTCGTTCCCGCACCCGACCTCGGTGTACCCGCTGTGGCCGCTGCTGTACGGGGCGGTCGCCGCGGTGGGCCCGCTCGAGGGCGTGGGCGTGTGGCTGCCGACGGCGCTGTACTTCGTCGCGGTCGGGCTCGCGTACCAGTGGGGCCGGCGGCTCGCGCCGAACCCGTTCGTCGAGGGCGTCCCGCTCCACGGGGGTCACCTCGTGGGCGCGCTGTTCGCGGTCACCGCCGGGCTGCCGATCGCGACCTCGCGGCCGTACACCGAGGGCCTCGCGTTCGTCTTGTTGTTCGCCGCGCTGCTGCGGGCGCGGGCGCTGTGGAGCCGGCTCGGGTGGGTCGCCGGGCTCGAGCTCGGCGGGTGGCTGATCGCGTTGTTCCTCGCCCGCAGCCAGTTCGTGGTGGTGGCGATCGCGGCCGCGGGGGCGCTCGGCGTCACCGCGCTCCGGCGGCCGCGGGAGGCCGCGCGGTTCGGGGTGGCGGCGGTGGTGAGCTTCGGCGCGGTGTGGGCGCCGTACGTCGCGTGGCTCGGCACGTTCCTGCCCGACGCCGGGCTCGGCACGTACCTCCGGTTCGACCAGGCGCGCGCGTCCGACGTGTTGTCGCGGGTGCCGGTGATGGTGGAGGTCGCGTCCCCCGCAGACAAGGTGCTCGACCTGCTGCAGGGCGTGGCCCAGGCGTTCTCGCTCGGCGACGGCGACTCGTACTACCACCTGCACCACGCCGCGATCCACGCGGTGCCGCTGGCGTTGCTCGTGGTGGCGTCGCGCGCGCGGCGGTGGCGGGTCGCGTGGCGGTTCGTCCGCACCCGCGCCGGGGCCGACGCGGTGTTCGCGAACCTCACCGCGGTGGGGCTCACCGCCTCGCTGCACACCGTGCACAAGGTGTACGCCTCGCCGTGGGTGTTCGGCGACCGCCAGGCGATCCCGTCGGTGCTGCTGGTCGCCCTGTGCGCGCTGGTGCTGGTCCGGTCGCGGGTCGCGCTGGTGCGGGCCGCCGGCCTCGCGCTGGTGGCCGCCGGGGTGTACGGGGGGTGGCGCGAGCTCGTGTTCGACGCCGAGGGCGCGTGCAGCGGCACGGGCGCCCCGTACCGGCCGCAGCTGCGGGCGTGGATCGCGGAGCAGCACGACCGGCTCGGGGAGCTGACGCTCGCGGTCGAGCGCCCGGAGGCGCAGCGGCTGTCGTGGCGCACCGAGGATGTCGGCTTCCACTGGATGTCCGAGACCACCACGCCGGCCGACCTCGGGGTGATGGTGCGCGAGCTCCACGTCGCGTACGTGGTGGTGTTCGACAGCCTGCGCCACACCACGTTCGACCGGGACCCGACGTTCCTGCGCCAGTGGGTGGAGGTCGAGTCGTTCGACGACGGGGCGGCCGCCGACGCCGACGAGGGCGAAGACCGCCGCGCCGGCCGCGCCACCCGGGTGTACGCGCCCGCGTGCGCGGCGTTCCCCGGCGTCCCCACCTGCGCTGACCCGGAGTGAACGTGACCGACGTGTTCCCCGCCCCGATGCCCCACGGCCCGCTGACCGAGGTGTTCCCCGACGTGTTCTGGATGCAGGGCACCGTGCGGATGGGCCCGGGCATGGTGATCAACCGGGTGATGGTGGTGCTGCGCCACGACGGAGAGCTCACCGTGATCGACGCGATCCGCCCGTCCGACCCGGCGGCGCTCGACGCGCTCGGGCGGGTCACCAAGGTGGTGAAGCTCGGGATGCACGGGATGGACGACCCGTGGTACCGCAGCCACTACGGCGCGCCGCTGTGGGCCGCCGAGGGCGTGGCCGGCGCCGACGTGGTGCTCGGTCCCGACACCGCGCAGCCGACGCCGTGGACCCGCACGTTCCGGTTCGAGCGGGTCGGCCACACGCCCGAGCTCGCGCTGCTGCTCGATCGCGGGGAGGGGGTGCTCGTCACCTGCGACGCGGTGCAGAACTGGCCCGACGTCGACGGCTGCTCGTTCCTCGCGAAGGGAGTCACGAAGGTGTTCGGGTTCACCGCGCGCCCGGCCCAGATCGGCCCGCCGTGGCGCAAGCGGCAGACGCCGCCCGGGGGCACCCTGAAGCCCGACTTCGAGCGGCTGCTCGAGCTCCCGTTCGACCACCTGATCGGGGGCCACGGCAAGCCGTTGATCGGGGGCGCGAAGGCGGCGCTGCGGGCGACCGTCGCCGCGACGTTCCCGTCGTGACCGACCTCGACGCCACGCTGCGCGAGCGGTTCGGGTTCGCCGGGTTCCGGCCCGGGCAGCGCGAGGTGATCGAGGCGGTGCTGAACGGGGAGGACCTGCTGGTGGTGCAGCCCACCGGGCACGGCAAGTCGCTGTCGTACCAGCTCCCCGCGGTGGTGCTCGGCGGGGTGACGCTCGTGATCTCCCCGCTGCTCGCGCTGATGCGGGACCAGCTCGGGCACCTGGGCGAGCGGTTCTCGATCCCCGCCGGCAGCCTGAACAGCGACCAGGACGAGGCCGAGAACGAGGCCGTGCGGAAGGCGGCGGCGAACGGCGAGCTGTCGGTGGTGTTCGTGTCGCCGGAGCAGCTCGACAACGTGGAGCGGCTCGCGTTCCTGGTGTCGCTGCGGCCGGTGCTGGTGGTGATCGACGAGGCGCACTGCGTGTCGACCTGGGGCCACGACTTCCGCCCGGCGTACCGCGAGATCGCGCGGGTGGTCGGGCAGCTGCGCGCGGCCGGCCAGCGCCCGCGGGTGCTCGCGCTGACCGCGACCGCCGACGCCGCGACCGAGGCCGACGTGGTGCGCCAGCTCGGGCTCACCGTGGTGCGGCACCCGATGGATCGGCCGAACCTCGCGCTCGGGGTCCGCGCGGTGCACGGGCTCGGCGAGAAGCTCGCGCTGCTCGACGTCCTCGTGGGGGCGACCGCCGGGACCGGGCTGTTGTACTGCGCGACCCGCGAGGCCACCGAGATCGTGGCCGAGTACCTCGCGTCGCGCGGGCACGCGGTCGAGGCGTACCACGCCGGGCTCGAGCCCGACCGCAAGCGCGCGCTGCAGCAGCGGTTCCTCACCGGCGGCCTGCGGGCGATCGCCGCGACCAACGCGCTCGGGATGGGGATCGACAAGTCCGACCTGCGGTACGTGGTGCACGTCGACGTGCCGGGCTCGATCACCGCGTACTACCAGGAGGTCGGGCGGGCCGGGCGCGACGGGGCGCCGGCGGCCGGGTGGCTGCTGTACGACCCGGCCGACCTGGCGGTGCAGGAGTACTTCATCCACGCGGCGCAGCCGACGGCGGCGGACTTCGCGTCGGTGCGGGCGGCGGTGGCGGACGCGCCGCAGCGGCTGCAGGACCTCAAGCGGCGCACCGGGCTGCACCCGACCCGGGTGACGGTGGTGGTGGCCGAGCTCGCCGAGCAGGGGTTCGTGCGGAAGGAGGCCCGCGGGCGGACCCAGGTGTACGCGTCCACCGGCAGGGCCGGGGAGCCCGAGCTCGGGCGGTACGAGGTGCAGGACCGGGTGCGGCGCGCCGGGCTGCAGGCGATCGTCGGGTACGCCGGCGGCGGCGACGGGTGCTTGATGCGCACGTTGCGCCGGGCGCTCGGCGACCCGGACGACCGGCCGTGTGGGCGGTGCTCGGCGTGTGTCGGCAGCGCGCTCGCCCCGGTCGACCCCGCGCCGGCGGACGCGTGGCTCGCGCGGCGCCCGGTGCGGATCCAGGGGTTTGCGCGCGCCGGGCTGTCCGACGGGCTCGCCGCGCTGGACGGGTCGCTGAAGGGGCCGGCGTACGCGGCGTTCATGCGCGGGCGGACCGCCGGGCCGCCGGAGCCGGGGCTGGTCGAGCACCTGGGCGAGCTCGCGCGGGGGCTCGGGCCGTTCGCCGCGGTGGTCGCGGCGCCGTCGCGCACCTGGGCCGGCCGCGACGCGGTGGCGGCAGCGGTCGCGCGCGCGGTCGGCGCGCCGGTGGTCGACGCGCTGCAGTGGCGCGAGGTGCCGGAGAAGCGGCAGGGGGAGTGGTCGAACAACGACCAGCGGGCGGAGAACGTGCAGCGGCGGATGACCGCGGCGGCTCCGGTGCCCGCGGGGCGGGTGCTGGTGCTCGACGACTACACCGGCTCGGGCGCGACGCTGCGGGAGGCGGCGCGGGCGCTGCGCGACGACGGAGGGCACAAGGGCGAGGTGGTGCCGCTGACGGTGGCGCGGGTGCGGTGGCGGCTCGGTCGGCCGGGGCTCGTGTAGCCGTCGGGGTCGCCGCATCGGCCCAGCGGAGCTGGGCTATCGTTCGGAGTGGAGGCCGCGGAGCCGAGGCCGTCGAGTAGGGAGGCATCACCGCCTCCGCCGATCCCGGGCGCTCCGCGGGGTCCGCGCGGAAGGGGGCGGCGGGAGCAGGTCCCAGCGGTGGAACGGGTGGTCCACGCGGGGCTGGAGCGGCTGTCCGACCCACGCCTCGATCGCCCGCAGGTGGCCGTACTCGGTCGGGTCGCAGAACGAGATCGCCACCCCCGACGCGCCCGCGCGGCCGGTCCGCCCCACGCGGTGGACGTAGGTCTCGGGCTCGTGCGGCAGGTCGAAGTTCACCACGTGGTGCAGTCCGGGGACGTGCAGCCCCCGCGCGGCGACGTCGGTCGCGACGAGGAACGCCGCCCGGCCCTCGCGGAACGCCGCCAGCGCCGTCGACCGCGCGGCCTGGGTCTTGTCCCCGTGCAGCGACACCGCGCCGACGCCGCGCGACGCGAGCAGCGCCACCGCTTGGTCGGCGCCGGCCCGGGTGCGGGTGAACACGAGCGCGCTCGGCAGCCCGCCGAGCACGTGCGCGAGCAGCTGGTGCTTGTCGGCCTTCCGGACGTAGCACACATGCTGCTCGATGCGGTCGAGCGCGGGGGGCTCGTCGGCGTCGACGAACACCGGGTCGCGGGTGAGCGCGTCGGCGAGCGACGGATCGGGGAACGTGGCCGAGAACAGCGCGGTCCGGTGGGGTGGCAGGAGCGACGCGAGGCGGAGCAGGTCGGGGAGGAACCCGAGATCGAGGAGCCGGTCGGCCTCGTCGAGGACGAGGTCGGTGACCGCGGACAGGTCGAGTGCGCCGCGGTCGCGCAGGTCGAGGAGCCGGCCGGGCGTGCCCACCACGAGCTCGGCCCCGGCGGCGAGCGCGGCGAGCTGCGGCCCGTCCGGCACCCCCCCGACGAGGCACGCGGTGGTGAGCCCCTTCGCGCCCCCGAGGTGGGCGGCGAGCGCGGCGGTCTGCTCGGCGAGCTCGCGGGTGGGCGCGACCACCAGCGCCCGGGGGGCCCCACCGCGGGCGAGGTGGTGCAGGAGCGGCAGGAGGAGCGCCGCGGTCTTCCCGCTGCCGGTCGGCGCGACGGCGACGACGTCGCGGCCGGCGAGCAGGGGCCCGGCGGTCGCGGCCTGGACGGCGGTGGGCGTCGGGTGGCCGAACGCGGCGCGCAGCGCGGGGTCGAGGGAGAGGAAGGGGTCCACGGGTCCTGGGTAACCCCGACCGGTCCCGCCGAACTTGTTGGCGAGGGTAGTCCTCCCCGGAGCCAGACGTCAGGCCTTGCCGAGCAGGCTCACAGGTCAGTCGGCTCGCCCGTTCGGCATGGCGCGCCGGTCGAGGAGCACATTGTTCGCATCGAAGTCGAGGAACAGGTCCGGCCCCGACGAGGTCCCGCAGACGGAGCATCTTCTTCACCACGCCAGGAACGGGCCCTGGGTCGTCGGGTAGCGTCAGGTAGGCGACGACGCCGCCGTCATCATCGTCGCACCCTTCGTGTCCGCATGCTTCAGAACGGTTCGCTCTCGCCGGCTCATGTCGCTCCCCGTACATGTTGGCTAGCCCGCTCGGGAGAGGTCGCAGCAGCGGCATGGGAGCAACAACGCCCGACTCGAGTCATCGAGATAGTGCGAGCACATGGAACTCAGGATTCCGCACGTCCGAGTCGAGTCTCGCGGTGAGTGGACTGCCATCGTCGTCGACGACTACGAGTTGTTCGACTGGATCGACGACTACCTCCACGAGCGCGATCTGGGCTGCGAGCACGTCGAAGGTCCGTCGACTCTGCTCGTGGGCCCAGCAGTGGATCGGCAGGCCGTTGTTGACGCCTTGAACCTCCTCGATCCTGAAGAGGTGGAAAGGGTGTACCAGCTGAACCACTGATCCGATGGCGCCTGGCGCTCCCAGAGGTTGGCCAGCACCGACGGCGTCGGCGAAGCCTGCGTCCCCGTCGTCCTTCGGGCTGCAGCGGCCCGGGACGCTCGACGTGCGGGAGCTGGCGGTCAGCGGGTTGCCAGCGAACTGCTGGCGCGGGGATCCACACCTGGACGCTCGGGCCGCACGGTGGCGAGTCAGAGGATCTCGCCACTGCTCTCCCACCGCGAGCGACGCAGTGTTTCCCCGGACCAACGGACGAGCGGTTAGACCGGAGCATGGGCACGCCGCGAACCCGCAGGATCCTGACGCTCGACGAGTACTTCGACGTCGAGCTGCGCAGCGAGGCCAAACACGAGTTCCTGGACGGCGAGATCCTCGGGATGTCCGGTGGATCGCCACGCCACAACGCGGTCGCGCGCAACCTCCTGCGGATCCTCGCGAACGCGCTGCGAGGCGGTCGTTGCTCGGCTTTCGGCAGCGACCAGCGGGTTGCCACGCCCGACCAACTCTACACGTACCCGGACCTGTCGGTGTTCTGCAGTCCGCTGGCTTTCGTGGGAGAGCGTCCGGCGACCGCGACCAACCCGAGCCTGCTGGTCGAGGTCCTCTCCGACTCCACCCGGGACTACGATCGAGGCGAGAAGCTCGACCGGTACAAGCGGATCCCGAGCCTCACCGACGTCCTGCTCGTCGAGCCGGGCTTCGTCCGGGTAGAGCACTGGGTCCAAAGCGACGTCGGCTGGACCCGCTCGTTCCACCTGGATCTCGCGGAGCAGATCCGGCTCGCCGGGTGCGGCGTCACTCTCCCGATGTCGGAGATCTACGAGGACCTCGGCGATCTGCCGGACTGAGCGGAGAGACGTGCACGGCCGCGACCCGGAGCTGGACGACCGGATGGTTGAACTGGCTGCGACGCCGCACGCCATCGAGGGCGGCCTGCTCGTCGGCGTAGTAGGCATCCGACGGCAGAGCCGCGAGCATGAAGGGGGCCAAGGCCGGGGCACCTCCTCCCTCGATGAGGGGACGGGTCCGCGCCGGCCGGAGCACGCGGAGTCCTGCTTCCGGCCGTGGTCTCTGGGCTACTCCGCGTTACGAGGAGCGGGAGGTCCGCATGGTCCACGCCGTCGCACCGTTCCTGCCGTCGCCGGAGTCGCTCGTGTCGACCTGGCGGCGGTTCGGCGAGTTCGGTCCGATCTACCGTATCGACGCCGTTGACCGCGTGCTGGAGAACGGCGACACCGTCTTCCGGGTCTCCATTCCCGGGCCCCGCGACGAGGAAGTCGTCGAGCGTCGCTACTCGGAGATCCTCGCGGATCCCGAGGCCGCCTGATGTACGCGGTCGCGTTCGACCTCGTGGTCGTCGAGACGAAGAAACACCACCCGAAGGGCGACCCGTCCGCAGCGTACCGCGAGATCTACGAGGTCCTCGTGGGCAGGCACGGCTTCGAATGGAAGCAGGGCAGTCTCTACACCCTCGACGACGAGGACATGGCGCGCCTGTTCGCCGCGATCATGGACCTCCGAGCCCTGCCGTGGTTTCCCGCCAGCGTGAGGGACATCCGGGCCTTCCGCGTCGAGCAGTGGTCCGACTTCACCTCGATCGTCAAGGGTCGGCCCTGAACGGATTGCCTCTCGTCCGCGACGTTGGCATCATCGAGCTCATCAAGGTTCCCGCAGGGCGAACACTGCCTCCCGTGCCCTTCTGCAGCATCTTCATATCGTTCGGCGGCGGCGATCGGGGCCAGCTCGCGGTGGCGGCGGCGCGGTGTGCGGCGCCGGATCGTCAAAGATTCGAGCGCAACCACTTCGTCGCCTGGTCCCACAGATAGGGGTGCGGAATTTCGCCTTTCGGGTCGAGCCGGGTGAGGAGCCGCTGTACACGGGCCACGTCACCTCGCGCGCAGACCACATGGAAGGCCGCCGAAGTGCGGCCGGAGATCGGCTCGGTGAGCACCTGGTCGAGGACCTCGACCAGATCGGGAGGGTCGAGCTCCGCGTACGCCGTGACGGCGGCAGCTGTCTCACCGCGCTGCAGGAGATTCCGCAGCCAGAGGGCGCGCTGTGCCCCCGCCAGCGGAAAGTCGACCTCGGCTATGGCTGGAAGCGATGCTTCGTCCTCGATGATGCCCGGGTGCAGGCGACTCGCAGCACGGCCGGTGGTCGAGGGAATCAGTAACCCACTCTCGCCGAGCGCCCGCAGGGTCAGGCCGAGGGTGTCGCGCGAGGGGTGAAGGGAGAGGACCTTCGCCTCTGGTCGCTCGGGTGCGCCGAGCGAGTCGAGATACCGGCCGTAGAACCAGGAGTCGAAGTCCTCGCCCGAGTCGTCGAGGAAGTCCACGTCGATGGCCTCTGCGGTATGCCGGTGGGTGAGGACGCAGCCCCGTCCGTGGAAGCTGTAGGTCCAGTCGGGAAGGCCGGGGACCTCGCCGTGCCCTGGATGGTTCCGCGGATGGCCGCCCGTACCGCAGCGCGCGAGGGTTTCCAGATCCGTGTCCAGCCGTGTCCGCAGGACCTCCGCTACCCAGAGTTGCCGATGTCGGTGGCGCGCGAGGCCGAGCAGCGTCCACCGCATCCAGGGGTCAGGGGGAATGGGGAGGTGCGGCACGAGGGTACGCTAACCCGCGCCCTTCCCGGTCGAGCACGACGAGGACCCCGCGACAGGGTCCACCTTCTGGCGCCGCCTCCGTGCGCTTCGGACGCACCCGAGCACTGCGAACCACAGCGGGGCGAGGCCGAGCGGAGCACCCGACGGCGACCCGTCGCAGCCACACTCAGCCTGCCCTGCGGCGCTGGCGGTCTCCACAGGGTCGGCGTCACACGCGTCCGGGATGCCGTCGGCGTCGCCGTCCGGCTCCATCGCGTCGCACAGGCCGTCGCCGTCGCAGTCTGGCAGCATCGGGCGCTGGTTCGGGAACCACCGCATGTGGTCGATGGGGTAGCCGTCGGTCCCGACCGCCACGTCCGGATCGCCGTCCCCGTCCAGGTCGGCGACCGCGAGCCCGAGGTAGGTGGCCGGTCGATCGGGGTGGGTGACGAGGGTCCGAGGACCAAACGCGCCGCCCAGGTTCTCCCACCACGCCACCTCGTGGCCCTCGGCCGCGCCGTGGACCAGGTCGAGGTCCCCGTCTCCGTCCAGATCCGACGCAGCGAGCCTCGTGACCCAGCTCACGTCCTCGGCGAGGATCACCGGCTCGGCGAACCCGCCCGCCCCGTCGTTCGGGTACCAGGCCAGCCGGGTGGTCTCGCTGCTGGCCACCACGTCCGCGTCGCCGTCGCCGTCGAGGTCGGCGGCGATCGCGGCGACCCCGTTGGTCGAGGTGAGCGCGGTGGCGACCCCTCGCCCGGGTCCGAAGGTCTGCCCGCCCAAGTTCGGGTACCACACCACCACGTCCTGATCGGTGGTCGAGGCGAGGACGTCGAGGTCGCCGTCCCCGTCCAGGTCCGCGGCAGTCGCCGAAATCGCGCCGCGGGAGTCGGGAGCGGAGAGCAGGCGTGGCGGGGCGAAGGTCCCGTCGCCGAAGCTCTCGAACCAGGTCACGCCTTGTTCGAGGTCGTCGCTGTGGTCGTCCAGCGCCGAGAGCAGATCGGCGTCGCCGTCGCCGTCGAGATCGGCGGCGAACAGACGGTCGGTGGTGAACCCCGCCGACCCGGATCGAACCTCCTGCGCGGGACCGAACCCCGTCCCCAGGTTCTCGTGCCAAACGATCCGCTCCGTTCCCCAGTCGGCGGCTGCGATGTCGAGGTCACCGTCGCGGTCGACGTCGATGGAGCGCACCGCCTGAACCGCGTCCGTGCTCACCGAGAACGTCGAGAACCCGCCTTGTCCATCGTTCACCCACACCCGAGCCCCACCGAAGGTCGCGGCCACCAGGTCGGTGTCTCCGTCGGCGTCCAGGTCGGCTGGGTCCAGGTCGAACGTCCCCGACGGGTCGTCGAGGAGGACCTCTGGGACGAACAGCGAGCCCTGGTACGGATCGTAGGCCAGCGCGCAGTCGTCACACCCGTCCGGAACCTGGTCGCCGTCGGGGTCCACTCGGTCGTCCCACCCCTCGCACACGTCGACGTCGTCACACACCGCGTCGCCGTCGGTGTCTCCACGGTCGGAGTCGGGACAAGGGTCACAGGCGTCGAACAGGCCATCACCATCCCGGTCGATGGTGTCGGCGCCATCGGGGCACAGGTCGCGGTCGTCACACACGCCGTCGAGGTCGGTGTCGCTCGTCGCGTCGTCCCCGGTGCACGGGTCCAGGTCGGCGCAGGTTCCGTCCTGGTCCTCGTCCCCGGCGGCGTCGAGCCCTGCGCACAGATCGTCGCTGTCACATCGGCCGTCGCCGTCGGTGTCGTCCGGGTCGTCCTGCGGGCACGGGTCGCACCCGTCGGGAGCCCCATCCGCGTCGGCGTCGGAGGTGTCGGGATGCGCGGGGCAGTGGTCACAGGCGTCGGGCACACCGTCCCCGTCGCTGTCGGTCAGCGGAAGGCACGCGTCGCAACCGTTGGGCAGTCCGTCTTGGTCGGAGTCGAGCGCGTCGTCCTCTCCAGCGCAGCCGTCGCTGGCGTCGCAGGTTCCATCCCCATCGGTGTCCGCGGGGAGGGGCAGGCCGCTCGCCCACCACTGGACGAGGCTCTCGTTGTAGGTGCCGTCGCCACCGGCCGAGACCAGGTCAGCGCGGCCATCTCCGTCCAGGTCGCCCACCGCCAGGCCTGCGGAGGCGCGCGGGACGTACGCGAGGAACGAAGCAGCTCCGAACGAGCCTCCGCCGAGGTTCGGGCGCCAGTACAGGTCCTCCGAGCACGCGGTGTACCAACAGTCGTGTCGGGGTTCGATCAGGTCGACCCGCCCGTCCCCATCGAGGTCTGCGGGGAGGAATGCA
Organism: Myxococcota bacterium; assembly: GCA_040080105.1. GTDB lineage: Bacteria > Myxococcota_A > UBA796 > UBA796 > JACKER01. The sequence goes on along the minus strand of JBEBJC010000136.1, from coordinate 1,153 downwards.
GACCCTGGCTCCGCCGGATCGAGCACCACCAGCGGCCCGAAGGCGTTCCCGAAGTTCTCGTGCCACCCCACCTGTCCGTCGATCAGGTCCAGGTCCCCGTCGCCGTCGACATCCACCGCCGCTGGGGCCTCCTGCGTGCCGATCTGGAGGGGCGTCGGGGGACCGAACGAGCCGCCGCCGAGGTTCTCGTAGGTCGCGAGGGTGGAGTCGGCGAACGAGCCGACGGCCAGATCCAGGTCTCCGTCCCCGTCGTAGTCCCCCGCCGCGACCGACATCGGGTCGTCTTGTGCGGTCGACAGGATCTGTTCGTCGCCGAAGCTCCCTCCGAGGTTCTCGAACCAGGACACCGCGTCGACGGCGGACAGGTAGGCGGTGAGTACGTCCTCGTCTCCATCCCCATCGACATCGACCAGGTCCAAGGCGGTGTACAGCCGGAAGAGGTCGACGGACAGCGGTTGGGGCGCGGCGAAGGCGCCCGCACCCTGGTTCTCCTGCCAGGCCAGCCCCAGCCCGTTCGCGTACACCAGGTCGGGATCCCCATCGGCGTCGGTGTCCCGCGCGAGCAGCGCTGGGCCGCCCCACGTGGCGAACGCGATCTCCTGCACCGCTCCGAACCGACCCCCGCCGAGGTTCGGCCACCAACGCACGGAGGGGAACGCCACCAGCACCACGTCCAGGTCTCCGTCCCCGTCGAGGTCGGTGGTGGCGACGGGTCCGTCCGAACCTCCGGGTGGGGCGTCGATGATCTGCTCGGGCCCGAGCGGCCCTTGATAGGGGTCGTACAGGTCCGGGCAGCCGTCGTCGACGTCGCAGACGCCATCTCCGTCCCGGTCGGTGTCCCCCTCGCAGGCGAGCGCCGAGGTGGGCGCGAGCGACCCAGCCAGGCAGAGCCCCACCGCCGTTCCGAACCCCATCTCGCCTCCTCGTGGGCCACGGCCGAGCAAGGTCCGCGCCATCCCTCGGCGACGGTCCAACCTCCTAACGGAGCCGGTCGCCCTCCGGAGGGCGGAGCGAGGTCTCCGCTCTCCGGATCGACGGGGCGTCTCGCGGGTGAGAGGGGGAAAACGTGCTTCACCCCGGCTCTAACCGGCCCCCTCTCCCCTCTTCATCCGCCCGCGAGGCCGCGCGCGTGGTCCACGAACCGCCGCCCCAC
>JBEBJC010001095.1:0-2883 GCA_040080105.1 Myxococcota bacterium | reverse complement strand
CGCTGGTCCCCGTCTCGCAGGTGTTCCTCGACACCCTGCCGGACACGGACAAGGGGGCCGACGACAGCGGGATCGACCCTACCCCGGAGCAGCTCGCGTTCGCCCGCTCGGCGATAGCACTGCTGCTGGCGAACCTCGACCTGGTGGAGTGGGCGCTGTGCCTCGCGGGGTCCTGGTCGGTCGACGAGCCGCCGGAGGAGAACGAGGAGGCGGACACGACGGCGCTCGTCGATTGTGTGCTCGCCCTGGTGAGCGGCGGGATGTCGGTGTACCTGGTGTGGTCGTTCAACGAGCCGGACAACAGCGCGACTGGCGGGGCGACCAAGCGGTACTCGACGACGCCGGATGGGAGGACCGGTCCGGTCGTGCCTCTCGACGCAGAGAAGTGGCAGGCGGGGGTCGTGGCGCACGCATCGGGCACGCTCGACGGGTTGTGCGCGGCGATCACGCTGGCTGGGGTGCTGTTGCACGAGGTGGTGCACTTGTGTGAGCTCGACACCGGCCCCGAATGTCCTTCGAGCGCGAGCGACCCTTGTTGTGGCGAGGAGCAGAGGATGTCGCAATCCATTTTCCAGTGGGCGATGTCGCAGCGCTTCTCGTGTCTTGGGGAGCCCACGGACTCGTGTAAGTTGGGTCTGGGGTCACAGTTCAGCGCATCTCAATTTTACGTCGGGTACGATCCATGATCACTTTGGTCGGCCATTGGCATGTGTCTGCTGTGGCCCAGCAGACCCAACAGACGTCCGAAGAGTGTGGATACCTCCAGCAACCCATCAGCGCCGATGGCGTCCTGCTGGTCGATACCGGAGCGGGCCATTGGGGCCTGGACCCGCAGCTCTGCTCGATGGACCAGCCGTTGGTCGACCGGACCGCTGAGTATCTGGACTGCTGGGTGGGCGATGTACCGCCGACCTTCGAGGAGTTCCTGCTGGGGACCGGCTGGGTTCGGAACCCTCCCCCGGGTGCCACCGAGCCCTGGTTCTGGTACGACGCCACCGAGGTGTTGGACACATGGGCGGCCGGCGCATGCACGGATCCACCAGTGGACGTGGTCGCGTGGCAGGTGGACCTGTACGACGGAACCCTTTACACCGCGCAGTTCGATCCCGTCACGGGGTTGTTGTCGTCGTACGCGATGCAGGCGGTGTACAACAGCTGGTCATGCGAAGGGGAGTTGGTGGACGACCTGTGGTGGGGCGAGTATCAGCCAGTCGACCTCGCCACGTGCGACCTGCACGACCGCGACTACTGGATCGAGGCCCTCGGGGTGGAACCGGCCGAACCGCCTCCGCCGTCGCCGGGCCCCGCCGTCGCACCCGAGGCCGGGTGTGGCTGTTCCGGCCAGGCGCCCGGAGCGTGGTGGGCCGTCGTCTTGCCGTGCCTGCTCGCGATCCCCAGGCTCCGACGGGGTTCTTCGGATGATCACGCTGCTGCTGCTCGGGTGTAGCACCGGTACGCCGACCGCCCCACCGGCGGCCTCCAACACCGGGGCGGACTCGGTGACTGCCGATACCGGCGACACGGGCGTATGCGGCTTCTCGAATCCGCCGGCCCTTCCGACGGACGGCGAGCTGTTCACCGACACCGGCGCCGACCATGTGGGGTACCGGCCCGAGTACTGCGTCGTATCGCAGCCGCTGGTGGAGTGGTCGCGGGAGGTGCTGCCCTGCTGGGACTCGCCCGAGCCACCGACAATCGACGAGTTCCTGCTGGCGACGGGGTGGGTGCAGAACCCACCGCCTGGGGCCACGCCGCCTTGGTTCTGGTACGACGCTTCGGAGGTGACCGACGCGTGGTTCGCCGGGCGGTGCGACGCAGCAGATCCCCCGGTCGACCTGTTGTATTGGCGGGTAGACCTGTACGATGGACCGAAGAACGTGGTCCAGTTCTCGACCTCCACGGGGCAGATGGTTTCGCACTCGTACCAGGCTACGTTCTACGGGGGGTGGGACTGCTCGGGTGTGCCCGTGGACGACGTGTGGTGGGGAGAGTACCGGCCCGTCGACCTTGGCTTGTGCGACCTTCACGACCGCGACTACTGGATCGAGGCCCTCGGGGTGGAACCGGCCGAACCGCCTCCACCGTCGCCGGCCCCCGCCGTCGCACCCGAGGCCGGGTGTGGCTGTTTCGGCCAGGCGCCTGGAGCGTGGTGGGCCGTCGCCTTGCTGTGCCTTCTCGCGATCCCAAAGCTTCGACGGGGTTCTTCGGATGATCACGCTGCTGCTGCTCGGGTGTAGCACCAATTCGTCGACGGCACCAACGGCGGCCTCCGGCACCGGGTCGGTCCCCGACGACGAGCGAGACCAGTACCTGATCGCCCACGAGCTGGGGCACGCGGTGATGATGAAGCGCAGCGGGGGAGGGGTGAGCACGCCGGCGTGCACGTGCGCGGGGAGCTGCGACGGGGGAGACAACCTCCAGCGGAAGTACCAGGCGCAGGCGATGGTCGAGGGGCTCGGCCGGTGGTACGGCGTCATCACCTGGAACGAGAAGGCCGGCGGCGCTTGCGAGTGGTGGAACGTCCAAGATCTCAATTTTGACCTGAACGTAAGCGTTGACTACCCAATCAACTCCAGCCTACCGTGTTGGGGCGATCCGGACACCACCGCCCCCGACCACACCGACGGGCAAGATTGGCTTTCCGACGTGATCAGCGCCGGAGCGGGTGGGTGCGGCGGGAGCAGCACCAACCGAGGGACCGAGTACGACTGGGTCCACTATGGTTGGGGGCTGTACGCGTACGGCAGCGACAACGTCGCCGACGACGGTGACGAGCTGACCGCGGCGCAGATCGTGGACATCTGGGTGGCGGCTGCGCCCACGACCTGGGACGCAACCGGCGCGACGACGCCCACCGACTCCACCGACGACCCGTGGGGCCGG
>JBEBJC010000135.1:0-13112 GCA_040080105.1 Myxococcota bacterium | reverse complement strand
TCTTTTCTAAATTATTTTTCAAAGCAACCATCATCTTGCCGGGATTGAAATGGCAATCATCTTTAAATAACACTGCTCCGGCAACATTCAGTTCAACGAGCTCTCGGCGTCAACCGCCACGCCACGGTGGCAGCCGTCGCCCACCTCGCCGCGATCGGTGCTGGTGGCGAGCGCGTAGAACGGCAGCTGCGGCCGGCGGAGCTCGCGCGGCTCGCGGCGCTCGAGCTCGGTGAGCCACTCGACCATCTCGGCCGGCACCGCCCGGCCCCGCAGCCGGTGCCGCTGCGCCCGCACGAACCCGCGCGCGAGGCTGCCGACGCTGCCGGTGACCAGCCCGGGGAGCCGCTTGTTGTACAGGTCGTACCCGAACTCGTCGAGCAGCGACAGCCGGTGGCCCGCGGCGAACGCGTAGCCGGCGAACGCGCCGCCCGAGCATCCCCACACCTCGGCGACCCGCGACCGGTCCCCGTCGAGCATCGCCTCGACCACCTTGAGCGCCGGGGTGGTCGCGAACAGGCGGAACCCGCCGCCCGACAGCGACACCACCAGCCGCGCGTCGTCGTCGCGCAGCCACGACGCGAACTCGGCGAACTGGTGGTCGGTGCGCGCCATCCGCGCGTCCCCCTCGCGCAGGCGGCGGAACAGGTACGCGCGCCGCCCGCCCGCGATGTCGAACTCCTCGATCCGGGCCCGCTCGTCGGGGAGGTGCGCCTCGAGCGGGATCCGCCCCCGGCCCATGTACTCGAGCGCCACCTGCGGCCGGGCGACGAGGCTCAGCAGCACCTCGTGCAGCACGTCGTCCGGCAGGGGCTCGGACACCGTCGCGGCCCAGGTGCGGTGCAGCCGGCCGACCGCGTCGGTCAGGTCCAGCTCCAGCGGGTCGAACGCGAGCCACCGCGCGCGCGGCTCGAGCAGGCGCACGGTGGTGGCGGTGGCCACCGGGGCGTCGGTGCCGGGCAGGTACACCAGGCGCTTCGCCAGGTCCTTCGGGATCACGTGGCGGGAGCCGCGCACCCGGAACACGCCGAGGGTCGAGATCGACATCAGGTCCACTCCATGCCTTGGGTCATCAGCGCGCGCATCCGGGCCACCACCCGCGCGTGGTGCCGCCCCACGTCGGCGTCGGTGACCCGATCCGGCGGGACGTCCGACCACAGCGGCTCCGACAACACGTGCCGCAGCCGCACCGGGCGCGGCAGCGCGGTCCCGCCCCGCCCGAACGCCACCGGGATCGGCACCCGCAGGCGCCGGTACGCGACCCGGGTCACCGGGTTGTCGAGCACGGTGTACAGCTCGTCGGCGCGCGGGCACGCCGCGAGCACGATCGGGGCGCCCGCGGTCATCGCGACCCGCACGAACCCGAGCCGCCCCGTCCAGTCGAACCGGTACCGCTGGGTGCGCGGCCGCAGCGCCTCGCGCATCCCGCCCGGGGCGAGCCCCACGAGCTCCCCCTGGCGCAGCATCGCGAGCGTGCCCTCGCGGGTGCCCTCCACGAACCCCGCGCCGGTGAACAGCGCGCCGAGGCCCGGCGTGCGGAAGATCAGCCGATCGGCGAGCCCGCGCAGGGTACGCCCCAGCTGGTCGAGGATCGGCACGGCGAGCAGGAACGAGTCGTACGTCGCGAGGCTGTGGTGGAACGCGATCAGCGCCCCGCCAGGCGGGAGGTGCTCGAGCCCGCGGACCTCGTACTGGTGGTACGCCGCCAGCGCGCGCAACGTGGCCTCGACCGAGCGGAACCGACGGCCGGGCGGGCTCACGTCCCCACCTCCGACAGCAACGGCCGCGCGACCCACGCGGTGAGCTGCCGCCGCACCGACGGATCCTGGTGGAACAGGTGGCCCGACGACACCTCGTGTGACGCGACGCAGTTCAGCCCGAGCGCGGCGAGCTCGGCGACCCCGAGGGTGTCGAGCCGGTCGGTGGCGCCGCGGATCACCACCACGTCGCCGGCGTACGCGGCGCCCGACGCGGACCACCCGGACGCGCCGAGCCGCAGGTCGCGCCGGGTCGCGGCCATCAGCCGGGCCCGCAGCTCGGGCACCGCCAGCGCCCCCGCGGGCACCTCGAGCGCGGCCAGCGCCTGCAGCACCCGGTCGTCGTCGAGCGGCTCGGCCTCGGTCGGCACGATCGACGCGAGCCGCTCGGCGGTGGGGACCGCGCCCAGCGCCACGAACCGCGGCGCCACCGGCAGGCGCGGCGCGACCTCGAGCGCGACCCACCCGCCGACCGAGTGGCCGTACAGCCCGAGCGGCAGATCACACAGCGGGGTGAGCTCGTCCACCAGCCGCTGGCGCACCTCCTCGATCGACCCGGCGTCGAGCGGCAGCTCGACCGTACACACCTCGACCCCGGGCGGCACCTCCGCCTGCCACTCGTCGAACGCCGACGGCTCCCCCCCGAGCGGCAAGAAGCACACCAGGCGAGCTCGGGGCCGCGGGTGCCCTCCGCCGCGGCGCACCCAGGTGTGGCCAGCGGCCCCAGCCCGCGGCGCGAGCTGTGGCGCGAGCTCCGCCCCGAGCTCGCGCAGGGTCGGCCCGCGCAACAGGCGCACCAGCGGCACCGACACCCCGAGCTCGGCGCCGATCTTCCCCGCCAGCTCGGTCGCCACCAGCGAGTCGAGCCCGACCCTCGACAGCGGGGTGTCCAGGTCCACCTGGTCCGCGCCGACCAGCCGGGCGACCCACGGTGCGAGGTGCGCCGCCACCGCGGAGGCCCGCTCGGGCAGCGGGACCGCGCGCAGCTCGTCTGCGGCGGTGCCCTCGGTCACCGGAGGGGCGGCGTTCACCAGGTGCGCGAACCGGCCGCCCACCCGGCCGACGATCCGCTCCCAGTCGACCACCGCGGCCACTCGATGCGGCGTGTGCTCGAGCAGCGCGCCCTCGAGCAGCTCCAGCGCCTCCCCGATCCGCAGCTCGCCGACCCCGTGCGCGAGGATCTTCCGCCGGTCCTCGTCCGAGGCGCGCGCGACGATCCCCACGTCGCCGAGCGCGCCGAACGCGATCGCGGTGGCGGGCAGGCCCCGCGCGCGCCGGTGCGACGCGAGCGCGTCGAGGAACCCGTTGGCCGCGGCGTACGCGGCCTGGCCCGGGGTCCCGATCGCCGCGGCGATCGACGACACCACCACGAACCAGTCGAGCGGCAGGCCGAGCGTGGCGTGGTGCAGGTTCCACGCCCCGTCCGCCTTCGGGCCGAGCACCCGGTCGAACCGCGCTGCGTCGTGCGCGGCCAGCGGGGCGTCGTCGAGCACCATCGCGGCGTGCACCACCCCCGCCAGCGCGGGCCGGAGCCGCTCGACCAGCGCCCCGACCGCCGCCGGATCGCGCACGTCGAGCGACACGACCTCGACCTCGGCCGGGATCTCGGCGAGCGCGGCCCGATCGGCGACCTGCCCCGACCGGCTCGCGAGCACCACCCGGTCCGCCCCCCGCTCGGCCGCCCACCGCGCGACGGCGAGCCCGAACCCGGAGGTCCCGCCGGTCACCAGCACGGTGCCGCGGGCCTCGAACCGCGACGGAGGGGACGCCGGCACCGTCGCCGACCGGGTCACCACCACCTTGCCCGGGTGTCGCCCGTGCGCGAGCGCAGACAGCGCCTCACCCGCCCGGTCGAACGGGACGGCGAGCGTCGGCGGCGCGGCCCACCGGCCCGAGGTGAACCGCCGCACGACCTCGGCGAGCCACACGCCGGTCCGATCGCGCCGCAGGTTCGCCCACCGGTTCACGTCGAGCCCGAACAGGGCGCGGTTCTCGGCGAACGGCTCCAGCCCGATCAACGCGTTGTCGTACAGGTCGGTCTTCCCGATCTCGACGAACCGCCCGAACGGCGCGAGGCACCGCAGCCCTTGGACCAGCAGGTCACCGGCGAGCGAGTTCAGCACCACGTCGACGCCGCGCCCGCCGGTGATCGCGAGCGCCTCGTCGCGGAACCTCGGCGAGCGCGAGTCGACCACCGCGTCGACCCCGAGCGCGAGCAGCCGCGCGCGCCGCTCGTCCGAGCCGGCGCTCGCGATCACCCTCGCCCCGAGCGCCCGCGCGGCCCCGATCGCGACCAGACCGACCCCTCCGGCGCCGGCGTGCACCAGCACCCACTCCCCGGGCTGGACCCGGGCGAGCTCCTCGAGCGCCAACGCCGCGGTCAGCCCGACGGTGGGGATCGCCGCCGCCTGCTCCACCGACAGCTCCGGCGGTCGCGCGACCACCAGCCGGCTGTCGGCGACCACGAACGACCCGAGGGTGTGGCGGGCGAGCCCGAGCACCGGGTCGCCCGGGGCGAACGGCGCCCCCGGCCCTGCTGCGCGCACCACCCCGGCGAAGTCGAGCCCGAGCTCGGTGCCGGTGAGCCCGCCGTCCCACGCGCGGTCGGGCAGCCACCCGGCGGCCACCACCACGTCCTTGAAGTTCAGCCCGGCGGCGGCCACGTCGACCACGACCTCGCCCGGCCCCGGGGCCGGCGCGCGCGCGGTCACCCACCCGACCGACGACACCTGCCCGGGGGAGCCGACCACCGCGACCACGTCGGTCCGGTCCAGCGCCACGACCTCCGGAGACCGGTGCAGCGGCTCGACCCGCCGCAGCGCGACCCGGGACGTCCCGGACCGGGTCACCGACCACTCCGACCCGGCCGGCAGCTCCGCCAGCACCACCTGCGCGAGCGCTCCGGGCGCGAGCTCCGACGCCGCGACCACCGCGACCGCCGCGCCGTGTGCCTCCGACATCGCGACCCGCGCCAGGCCGGCCCACGCCCCCGCCTCGGGGTCGTCGGTGGGCACCACCACCCGCACCCGGCGCGGGCCTGCGCCCAGCGCCGCCACCAGCTCGGCCAGCCGCTCGGACCGCGGCCGCGCGCGGTCGGCGCAGGTCACGTCGATCAGGCCGTCGAGGCCGGGCGTGCCCGGCGGGACCACCGACGCTCCGGCGTCGGCGAGCGCGCGGGCCAGCGCGGGCGCCGATCCGAGGATCGCCCACCGCTCGCCGTCCCGCGGGGGCGGAGGCGGCACCTCGGACGGCTCGAGCGCGAGCGCGTACGCGTGGGCGGCCCGCAGCCGCGGCCCGAGCTCGGTCCCGCGCACCCGCCGCAGCCGCAGCCCGTCGAGGCGCGCGACCTCGGCGCCGTCGGCCTCGACCACCACCAGGTCCGCCCGCACCTCGTCCGGCCCCGCCGCGGCCGCCACCGCGCGGCACCACAACACCCCGCCGCGGTGTCGGCGCGCGAGCCGGAACCGGCCGACCCCGGCCGGGAGGTACAGCCCGACCGCGCGCCCTCCGGACGCCGCCTGCGACAAGATCCCGAGCGCGGCGGTCTGCACCGCGGCGTCGAGCAGCGCCGGATGCAGCGCGAACCGGGTCGGGTCGACCCCGAGCTCGGACGGCGCCTCGATCCGCGAGGTCACGACCGACCCGTCGACCCAGAACCCGGTGATCCCGCGGAACGTGGGGCCGAGCGCGAGCCCGGCCGACCGGGCGTCGTCGAACAGGCGCGCCGGATCGACCGCTCGGCCGCGCGGGGTCACGTCGATCGCCCGCTCGGGCCACGGGTCCCGCGACCACCGGCCGCGGGTGCACACCGCGCCGTCGCCGGTGGTGAGCACGAAGTCGCCCTCGGGGCCGGCGGCGTCGAGGCGCACCTCGGTCCCGCGCGGGTCGACCTCGATCGGGCGCACGAACGACACGTCGGCGACGGCCCCTGCGCCCGCCGCCGCCGCCACCGCGGCGCACAGCTCGAGCTGCCCGGCGCCAGGGAACACGAGCCCGCCCTGGACCTCGTGATCGGCGAGGTACGGCTCGGCCCCGGGATCGAGGCGCGCGACCGCCCGCACCACCCCGGACCGAGGCCCGAGCTCGATCGCGGTGAGGTGCGGGTGGTCGGGCCGGTCGCGGCCGAGCCGGCGGAGGCGCGCGGGCTCGGACTCGTTCCAGTGCGCCACCGGCTCGAGCGGCACCGCGGGGAGCGCCGCGGGTCCGCCGGTGCTCGGCCACGCGCGCGCCCCGGCGAGCCACAGCGCGTCGAGGCACGCGTCGAGCCGCTCGAGGTCGTCACCGTCGCGCGCCAGGGTGGGGATGTAGGTCACGGCCTCGCCGCGCGCCCGCGCCACCTGCTCGGCGCCGCGCCGCAGGATCGGGTGGGGGCCGAGCTCCACGAACACGGTGTGGCCGGCGTCGAGCAGCGCGCCGAACGCGTCGGTGAACCGCACCGGCTCCCGGATGTTCCGCCACAGGTACTCCGCGTCCAGCGCGGCCCCCGGCAGCGCGGCCCCGGTCACCGTCGACACGAACGGGATCTGCCCCGCGCGCCGCTCGACCTCGCCCGCGAGCGCGAGGAACGGCTCGCGGACCTCGTCCATCCGGTGGCAGTGGAACGGCACGTGGACGTCGAGCACCCGGAAGAACCGCCCGGTGCGCTCGGCCTCCGCCCCGACCTCGGCGATCGCCGCGGCGTCGCCGGCGATCGTCACCGCGGTGGGGCCGTTGAACGCCGCGACCTCGACCCGCCCCACGGTGGTGCGAAGCAGCGCGGGGAGCTCGTCGGGACGGGCGTCGATCGCCGCCATCCGCCCGCGTCCCTCGGCCCGAGCTTGGGACACGCTGCGCGCGACCACGAGCCGAGCGGCCTCGTCGAGCGACAGGCACCCGGCGATCGCGGCCGCCGCGAGCTCGCCGATGCTGTGCCCGGTGACGGCGACCGGCGCGACGCCGTGCTCGGCCAGCACCCGGGCGAGGCCCACCTGCACCGCGAACAGGCACGGCTGGGCGATCCGGGTCTCGGCGATGCGGGACTGCGCGGCGTCGCGACGGAGCTCGCGCTCGAGCGCGGACGGGCGGCCGTCGAGCCACCCGTGGCGCGCGAGCGCGGCGGAGACCTCGGCGACGGCGGCGCCGAACCCGGGGTGATGGTCGAGCAGGCCGCGCGCCATCCCGTGCCACTGCGGGCCCTGCCCGCCGAACACGAACACCACCCCGACCCGCCCCGGGTCGCGCAGGCGGGACGTGCGGGCCGCGGAGTCGTCGCCGTCGGCGAACGCCAGCAGCGCGTCGGAAAGCCGCGCAGGGTCGGCGGCGCGCACCACCACCCGGTGCTCGAACGCGGTGCGCCGGGTCACCAGCCGCTCGGGGGACGGCGGGGCGTGCGCGAGCGCGCGGGCGTGGGCGCGGGCGGCGTCCCGGGTCCGACCGCCGAAGTACAGCGCACACGGCGACCCGGCCCGCTCGGGCGACCGCGCGTCGGGCGGGCTCTCGACCACCGCGTGGGCGTTGGCCCCGCCGAACCCGAACGCGTTCACCCCGCCGACCACCGGCCCCGGCAGCGCCTCCGCGGCGGTCACCACACGGATGCCGAGGGCGTCGAACGGGATGTCGGGGTTCGGCGCTCGGAAACACAGGTTCGGGTACAGCACCCGGTCGTGCACGGTGGCCACGAGCTTGAGCAAGCCGACCATCCCCGCCGCCGACTCGAGGTGGCCGAACATCGTCTTCGCCGAGCCGATCGGCAGAGGGGTCGACCGCCCCGCGCCGAGCACCCGGCCGATCGCGGTCGCCTCGATCGGGTCGCCCGCCGGGGTGCCGGTCCCGTGCGCCTCGACGTACCCGACCGCGCGCGGGTCGACCCCGGCCGCGGCGTACGCGCGGCGCAGCAGGTCGACCTGGGCGTCCACGCTCGGGGCGGTCATCACCGTCGAGCGGCCGTCCTGGTTCGCCGCCGTGCCGCGGATCACCGCCCAGATCCGGTCTCCGTCGCGCACCGCGTCCGCGAGCGGGCGGACCAGCACGGTGGCGGCGCCCTCTCCGCGCACGTACCCGTTCGCGTGGTCGGAGAACGCGCGGCACTCACCGTCCGGCGACAGGTACCCGCCCTGGGAGAACCCGAGGGTCGGCTCGGGGCGCAGCACCAGGTTCACCCCGCCCACGAGCGCGGCGGTGGCGTCCCCGGCGGCGATCGCGCGGGCGGCGAGGTGCAGCGCCGTCAGCGACGAGGAGCACGCGGTGTCGACGGTGAAGCTCGGCCCGCGCAGGTCGAACGTGTACGACACGCGGTTCGCCACGATGCTCGCGGCCGACCCGGTGTTGGTCGACGGCCCGATGGTGGCCCGGTCCTCCGGCGTGGTCTGCACCGCGTCGTAGTCGCGCGCGCTGACCCCGAACACCGCGGCGATCCGCTGCCCCGCCACCTGCTCGAGCGGCCAGCCCGCGTCCTCGAGCGCCCGGTACGCGGTCTCGAGCGCCCACCGCTGCTGCGGGTCGATCCGGGCGGCCTCGGCCGGGCCGATCCCGAAGAACGCCGCGTCGAACTGGTCCACCCCGTCCACGAACCCGCCGCGGACCGCGACGATCGTGCCCTTGCGCCGGTGGTCGGGGTGGTGGAACCGGGCGGCGTCCCACCGGTCGGGCGGGACTGCGCGCACCTGTGACTCGCCGGCGGCGAGCGCGCGGCGGAACGCGGCGAACGAGTCGATCGCGCGGGGCAGGCGGCACCCGATCCCGACGATCGCGAGCGGTACGGACACGGTCACCTCCGAGGGGCGACCCGTACCCACCCGACGGGGCCCGGCCCATAGGCTCGACGGCCCATACCGGCGTTGTACCCCTACACTGTGGGGAGGCTCCCCCCGGGGAGCAGCCCGTGCTCCACCGCGAACAGCGCGACCGCGACCCGGCTCGACACGCCCAGCCGCTCGTAGATGTGGGTGACGTGGTGGTGCACCGTGCGCGGCGACAGCGCGAGCTCGGCGGCGACCTCCTTCTCGCTCCGGCCGAGCGCGATCAGGCGGAGCACCTCGAGCTGCCGCGGCGTGAGGGACGGACCGGCTGCGGGGACCGCGCGCGCCGGCGCCCCCGAGGCCGACAGCACCGCCGACACCGCCCCGGCGTCGAGCTGCCCGTCGCGGGCGGCGCCGAGCAGGATCGCGCGCGCCTCTCGCTCGGGGAACGCCGGGCGGTACGGGCGGGCCTCGCGCAGCGCGACGTACGTGTCGGCGGCCGCGAGCAGCCGCCCGCCGACCGAGATCGCCCGGGTCGACATCGGGTAGCCCGAGCCGTCGACCCGCTCGTGGTGGGCGCCGGCCACCCCGCACACGTCACGCAGGTCGGGGCAGGCGGAGAGGATCCGCACCGTGTGGTACGGGTGCAGCCGCACCCGCTCGCGCTCGACCATCGACAGCGGCCCGGGCTTGTCCAGGGTGGCGGTCGACACGCTCACCAGCCCGAGGTCGTGCACGAGGCCGGCGAGGTACACGAGGTGTGCGTCGACCCCGAGACCCATCCGGTTCGCGGCGTCTCGCGCGAGCGCCGCCACCGCCGGCGAGTGCCCGAGGCGGTACACGCTCTTGAGGTCGGCGAAGTCGCCGAACGCCGCCGCGACCGAGTCGAACCGGTCCGGCGGCACCAGGTCGACGGGCGCGCGCGCGGTGAGCTCGTCCCACACCGTCTGGCGGCCGGCGAGCTCGACCAGGCGGGGCCACAGGTCGAGCGCCGCGGCGGAAACCGCGGGCTCCAGCACCTCGCCGCCCGCCGCGCGCACCAGCGCCTGCGCGTCGCCGGGGGACAGCCCGCGCAGGGCGAGCTCCACCAGGTACCCGCCGTGGACCACCCGCGCGACCGGGTCGATCTCGCTCCCGGCGCGGCCACACGGCACGCCCGCCCCGTTCCACCGCTCGAACCCGTCGCGCAGCGGGCCGCTGACCTCCGGGCCGAGCCCGAGCCGCTCGGCGAACCGCGCCGCCGCCTCACACTGGCTCGCGCCCATCTGGCGGCGGTGGACCGGGTCGCCCATCGCCGCGACCAGCTCGAGCCGCCCGCCGATCGACCGCGCGATCGCCGCGTCGGACAACGCGCTGCGGCCGGCCCGGCCCTCGAGCGCGTGCAGGATCGCGAGGTGGTGCACCTCGCGCTCGTCGACCCGGAGCTGGTGGGTGAGCTCGTGTGCGTACGCGGTGCACCCGAGGAACCGCAGCAGCGCGACGTAGAACGTGGCCCGCGGGTCGACGCCGGTCGCCGCGGCGAGCTCGAGCGAGAACAGGCAGGTGCGGATCGCCGACTCGAGCGGCAGGTCGCGGGCGAGGTCGGTCACGAGGGACAGCCCGGTGAGCCACCGCGCGAGCGGGACCGGCTGCGGCTCGGTTCGAGCGGCGGGTTCGGTGCGCACTACTTCGCCGACCGCGCCATCGGCTCGAACGCGGCGTACGCGTCGCAGTTGTAGTGCGTGTGCAGGTGGTTCGCGTAGAACCGGTACCCGAGGTTCGCCGGGATCGCGATGTGCAGGTGGTTGCGCGACCGAGCCAGCCGCCGGGCGATGTTCGGGAGGCTGTACACCTCCTTCCACGCCCACTCGTGCCCGTCGAGCAGCTCGGCCGGGGTCAGGTGCTGCGGCTGGAACACCACGTGTTGGCCGTCGTACAGCTCCCAGTTCCGGGTCAGGATCCGCCCGGCCGCCGCGAGCCGGTGGTGCAGCGGCGTGCCGGGGAACGGGGTGAGCACCGCGAACCGCGGCAGGTCGATCGCCGCATCCACGCAGAACCGCACCGTCTTCTCGAACACGTCGTGCCGGTCGTGATCGGTGCCGAACACGAACGTGCCCTGGACCGCCACGTTGCGCCGGTGCAGGTCGGCGATCAGGCTCGCGTAGGTCTCGGGGTCGTTGAACCCCTTCTGGCTGGTGGCGAGCCCCTCGTCCGACAACGTCTCGAACCCGATCAGCAACCCGCGACAGCCCGACCGCACCATCCGGTCGACCAGGTCGGGATCGTGGGCGAGCAGCGTGGTCGCGAGGCCGAACCACCGGAGCTTCAGCGGGATCAGCGCGTCGAACAGCTCGCGGGCGTACTTCGGGTCGGCGATGATGTTCAGGTCCACGAACAGCGCCCGGCGGGTGTTCTGCGCCTGGATCTCGCGCACGACATCGGCCACCGGCTTCTGGTACGGCTTGCGTCCCCACGCCGACGGCACGACGCAGAACTCGCACTTGTGCACACAGCCGCGGGTCGCCTCGAACACCGCGGTGGTGGTGTAATGCTTCGCCTTCACCAGGTCCTTCCGCGGCAGCGGGCGGTCGGCGAGCGACAGGTTCGCCCCCTGGTCGTACCGCCGCTTCATCTCCCCGCGGGCGAAGTCGCGCAGCAGCTGGGGCCAAGTGTCCTCGGCGTACCCGGTGACCACCGCGTCGGCGTGGGGGGCCGCGTCGTCCGGCACCAGCGTGGGGTGGGGCCCCCCCAGCACCACCGGGATCCCGCGGGCGCGGAACTTCGCCGACAGCTCGTACGCGCGCGGCGCCGAGCCGGTGATCACGGTCATCCCGATCAGGTCGGCCTTCAGGTCGAGGTCGATGTCCTCGATGCCCTCGTCGTGCAGGCTGACCGTCGCGCCGAGCTCGGGCGGGATCAGCGACGCCAGCGTGGGCATCGTGAGCGGCGAGTACCGGAGCGAGCGCCCGAAGATCCCGCCGCGGTGGCGATACAACGGCCCTTTCGGCGACACGAGCGCTACGTGCACGGGACCCTCCGATGACCTGCTATGTCCGGGCGAGGGCAGGCGCGCCAGGGTACGCTGCGCGACGGCGGAGGTCGTGGTGTGGCGACTGTGGCTCGCGTGTGGTCCCGATCCGAAGGACGTGGTGGAGGACTCGCCCTCCACCGTCGACACCGACTCGCCTCCGGCGCACACCGGGGACACAGGCGTGGCCGCGCACACCGGGGACACCGGGACCACCGGCTCGACCACCGACACCGGTCCCGCCGCGATCAGCGTGAGCTGCGACCCGACCGACAACGCGCTCCGGTTCACCTGTCACGTCACGGTCGACCCGCCGCAGGGCGTACAGATCGCGTTCCGCAAGGCCGACGGCACCGGCCCGGAGCGGGTGCACCAGAGCCTCGACCCGGCCACCGACCACGACGTGCCGCTGTACTTCCTCGCGCCCGCGACCGAGTACGTGTTCGACGCCTCGGGGCTCGACGGCGGGCCGGTGGCGACCGGGTCGGTGACGTCGGGCGTGCCGGTGTTCGACCTGGCGTCGTCGATGGTGGTGGAGGGCACGTCGTCGACCCCGCTGCTCGGCACGAACATCCCGTGTGGCACCGGCGCGACCTACGGGATCTACGACTCGGTGACCGGTGAGCTCGTGTGGTACCAGGTCGCCGACCCGTACGGGCACTTCGGCGGGTACGAGATGATGCAGTTCACCGAGGATCACACGATGCTCGGGCAGAGCGGCGCGATGGTCACCGAGTTCGCGCTCGACGGCACCGAGCTGCTGCGCAAGGTCCAGGGGCTCGACTACTTCGACGACCTGCACCACGACCTGTTCAAGCGCGACGGCCAGATCTGGTTGTTGTACCGCCAGTTCGGCCCGGTGATCCTCGACGGGTTCGTGGTGTGGGACGCGGCGGGGACCGAGGTCGCGCGGTGGTTCATGGCCGACCACCTCGACATCCCGCTCGACGCCGAGGACGACTGGTCGCACACCAACACGATCTGGGTCGAGGACGGGTTCGTGTACCTGTCGAGCTACACCCAGCACACGGTGATGAAGATCGACGGCGACCTCGCCGCCCCCACGTTCGGCGACCCCGCGTGGTTCCTCGCCGGCAGCGACGGCCTCGGGTTCGGGCAGGACTTCGCGGTGGACTGGTCCGCGGTCGACGGCGACGACGGGTTCGTGCACCAGCACGCGCTCCGCCTCACCGCCGACGGCCGGCTGATGTTCCTGGACAACGCCAACGGCCGGGCGCTGGTGCTGTCGGTCGACGAGTCGACCCACACCGCGACCGTCGACGAGGCGTACGCCGCGAACCAGCCGAGCTGCTCGGCCCAGGGGACCGCCAGCCAGACCGGCGCCGGCAACTACCTGGTGAACTGCGCGTCGATGGAGATCCGGGAGTACGAGCCGGGGGCCGACACGCCGGTGTTCACCGGGACCCTGGTGTGCGAGAACGGCGGCGGCGGCGGCAGCGCCACCTCGTCGGCCGCTCGGTGGTACGCCCTCGACGGGTGGTAGGGGTCGGGCGCGCGCCGCTCGCGCATGGTACGACACGCTTCCGTCGGAGGGATCATGCTGTTGCTCCTCGTCGCGTGTGGTGAGCCGGCCGTCGCGCCCGAACCCGTCGCGCCCACCACCCCAGCCCCAAC
>JBEBJC010000134.1:0-13145 GCA_040080105.1 Myxococcota bacterium | reverse complement strand
CCCCCACCGCGCGAGCAGCGCGGGGCCGAGGCCGTCGGCGTGGTCCAGCACCAGGCGGCCCGTCCGGCCCGTGAGCGCCCGGCCGACCCGATCCACCGGATCGTCCGCGCCGAGCTCGATCCCGAGCGCGCGGGCGGCCTGCGCGGCGGCCTCGTGGAGGGTGGCCGCGCCCCCGAGGTCGACCCACGTGGCGTCGGGAGCACACGCGCGGGCCAAGGCCGACTTGCCCACGCCGCCCGGGCCGACCAGCAGCACCCACCGGCCGGGGGCGAGGCGCGCGCCCACCTCGGCCACGAGCTGGGCGCGGCCCACCAGCGCCTGTACCGGCTGCGCGGGAGGGAGTGGCTCGAACCGGTACCCGACGCCGTGTACGGTGAGCAGGTGGTCGGGGTGCGCGGGGTCTCGCTCGATCTTCTCGCGCAGCCGGCGCACGGTGTTGTCGCTCGCCCGGCTCATCACCGTGCCCGCGTAGCCCCACACCTGCGCGAGCAGCTCGTCTCGCGGGATCACGCGCGACGGGTTCGCCGCCAGGTACCGCAGGAGCTCGACCTCGCGGGTGGTGAGCGGCACGGCGACACCCTCGCGCGTGACCCGCGCGCGGTCGAGGTCGACCGTGCCGTGGATCAGTCGGATGAGCCCCCCTGTGCCCAGCGTATCGCGCCGGGCGGGGCGCTCGTCAGGCTGCGGCGCGCTCGGCCGGTGGGTCGGGGAACGCCGCCCGAGCCCGGGCGCTCGCGCGGCGCAGCGCCACCTCGAGCGGCGCCCCGACGAAGTCCTGGCGCCCGGTGAGCGGGTTCGACACCCGTCGGACCTCCCCACACACCACCGCAACCCCGACCGCCCGCACCGCCCGCGCGAGCGCCTCGGCCGCGCGCTCGGCCGCCTCGGTGCGCGCGAACACCAGCACCGCCACCCCTCCGTGTAGCCCCGTCGGGTACCCTCCGTGTTCGGCCGCGGTCGACAACGCCGCCGCCCACAGCCGCTCGGTGGCGCCGTCCTCCACCCGCGCGGCCAGCACCGCCGCGGGGCCGGAGTCCGGGGCGGCCGCGGGCAGCACCAACCGGTACCCGTGCCCCTTCACCGCGAGCAGGTGCACCGGGGCGGTCGGGTCGCGCTCGATCCGCGTCCGCAGCCGATGGACGAGGTTCCGAAGCCGGTTCGACCCCGCGGCCAGGGTCCCCCACACCCGCCGCTCCAGCTGCTGCCGGTCGACGGTCGGCCCGGCCGCCCGCACCAGCTCTCGCGCGAGCGCGAGCTCCACCCCCACCACCAGCTCGACCGACCCGTCCGGGCGGGTGAGCCGGCCGGTGTCGAGCGCGAGTGAGCCGCCCGCGAACGAGATCGGGGGGCACCCGGCCGCCGCCGGGGCGGTGGCCGTCGCCGGCGCGGTGGCGAGCAGCAGCCGGTACCCCGCCCCGTACTCGGTCAGCAGGTGGACCGGTCGGGCCGGGTCCCGCTCGAGCTTGATCCGCAGCCGGTGGACGATCGTGTCGACCGCCCGGCTCATGGTGTCGGCGTGGTACCCGAACGCGTCGCGCAGCAGCTCGTCTCGGGTCACCACCACCCCCTGACGCTCGACCAGGAACCCGAGCAGCAGGGCTTCACGGGTGGTCAGCGTCTCGACCCGCCCGTCCGCGCGCTCGACCCGTCGGCGCTCGAGGTCCACCACACACCCGCTCATCGTCCACATCGGGTCACCCCCGACACCGCCCTACGCAAGGGCCGTGCCGAGAGGACGGGCGAGAATAGCGAAGGTATCTAGCCGGTTTCGTCCGGTCCGCGCCCTCGGCGCGCACCGTGCGCACCGTGCGCGCACCGTCCGTCAGGTGCCGGACTTCAACGCGTCGACCACCATCGACGGGGTGATCACCTCCGGCAGCAGGATCGGCGCCTGACCTCGGTCCGCAGGGATCACCAGGTACATCGGGACGCCGGCGCGCCCGTGCTGGTTCAGCCACTTGGTGATCACCTCGTCGCGGCGGGTCCAGTCGGCCTTCAGCGGGACCACGCCGAGCTCTTGCATCGCGCCGCGCACCGAGCTCGTCTCGAGCACCGTGCGCTCGTTCACCTTGCAGGTCAGGCACCACTCGGCGGTGAAGTCCACGAACACGGGCTTGCCCGCGAGCGCAGCCACCCGCGGCTCCGAGAACGCCTGCCAAGGGATCGCCTCGCCGAACGTCAGATCCGCCGCGAGCGACCCGTCGTCGCACACGGGCTCGTCGGCGAACTCTAGGTCGAGGAACTGGTAGCCCGCGGCCCCGATCACCAGCGCCCCGATCCCGGCGGTGGCGAGCTGGCGCCCGGTGCTCTCGGCGACCCCGCCGAACCGGCCGTAGATCCAACACCCCACGCCGACCGCCAACAGAAACGCCAGGAACCCGACCGCGCGGTCCGCGCCGATCTGCGCGACCAGCACGTCGACCAGCCACACGGTGGTGCCGATCAGGGTGAACCCGAGCACGTTCTTCAGCGTGTCCATCCAGCTCCCCGGGCGCGGGAGGAACCGGAACAACGCCGGAACGAACGCGATCAACAGGAACGGCGCGGCGAGGCCGAGGCCGACCATGGTGAAGATGGTGAGCAGGACCGGTCCGGGGGCCCCGAACGCGTAAGCGATCGCGCTGCCGAGGAACGGCGCGGAGCAGGGGGTGGCGAGCAGCGTCGCGAACACCCCGGTGAAGAACGAGCCCATCAGGCCCTCGCGGTTCGCGGCGCCGTCTGCGGCGGCGGCGCCCACCACCGGGATCTCGAACACCCCGAGCAGCGACAGGCCGAACGCGAACACCACCGTCGCGAGCGCGGCGACGTACGGCGGGTACTGGAACTGGAAGCCCCAGTCCACGTCGAGCCCGAACGCGGCCCGCAGCAGCAGCACGAGCCCTGCGAGCGCGAGGAACGACGCCACCACGCCGCCGGTGTACGCGAGCCCGGTGGCCCGCCGCTGGCGCGCGGTGATGTCGACCTGCTCGACCAGGCCGTACAACTTGAGGGTGAGCACCGGCAACACGCACGGCATCACGTTCAAGATCAGCCCGCCGACGAACGCGAGCAGCAGGTTCCCGAGCAGGCCGACCGCTCCGGTCGCGGCCGGCGCAGGGGCGGCCGACGCGATCGCCACCTTCTCTCCCGCCGGGACCGCCGGAGCCGCCGCTGCCGCGAACGCCGGGTGGTCGACCGGGGTGATCGCCGCGCCGGCCGCCGCCCACGGCAACGGCCCGGACACCTCGGCCCGGATCCACTTGCCGTCGACCTCGACCTGGACCAGGCCGCCGACCGTCTGGCCGGTCGGGACCCCCTCCGGCTCGTACGTGTCGCCCGACACCACCACCACCACCGAGCCGTCGGGCCCGGAGCGCACGTCGAACGACCCGATCCCCCAATCGTAGCCACCTGCGATCGGGGTGAACGTCGGCCACGGGGTCGACGGCAGGGCTCCGAGCGCCCCCGCCGCGGGTCGGATCACGAACGCCGCCTTGAACGGCTCGTTCGGGCGCACGGCGGACTGCGACAGCGTGTACTCGACCTTCAGCGCGCTCGGCTCGACCGGCAGCTGGGCCGCGTAGTGGTCGAACAGGGCGCGGTATGGGCGGGCGTCGGCCGCCGCTCCCACGACCAGCGGCGCCTCGAGGTGCACCGAGCCCGGGATGCAGCTCGTCAGGCACACGAGCCAGTTCACGTCGGCCGACAGGGCGGTCGGGCCCGCCGGCGCGGTCGCGGGCACGGTGAGCACGGTCGACAGCAAGACCTCGCGGTCGTACCCGAAGCTCACCATCCCGTCCTGCTCGAACCGCTGCGGGATCGGGAACGCGAGGGGAGTGGCCTGCGCAGGGCCGCCGAGCAGGGCGAACGCCGCTTCGGTCGGCTGACCGATGTCGCCGGGCGACTTCCAGTAGGTGTGCCACCCTTCGTCCTGGGTCAGGTGGACCCCGACCCGGACGGTCTGGCCGGGCGCCACCGGCCCGTCGATCAGCAGCCGCGCCAACACGGGGTGCGGCTTGCCGTTCGACTCGGGGCCTCTGGCCGCGGCCGACGCGGGCAGCCCCGAAAAGTCCACCGGAGGTGGCGGCGGAGGAGGAGGGGAGCTCGTCCCCGAGGCAATCGCGATCGACGCGCACGCGAACCCGCTCAGCATGGCCACCTCGACGAGTTCCTCGCGTATCCACGCGGCGGGCCCGGTTCACGTCGAGGACGGTAAACTCCTGCTGCGGAATGGAATCTTACGCGCACGGGTAACCAAGACAGTTGGGTGTAACTCACCTCGGCATGGTACACGGAGGGTCGATGGACCGCGGCGCGCTGCTCGACCCGCTCGGGTGCCGGTGGGATCGCGAGGGCCAGGTGCTGACCACCCCTCGCGGGCCGGTGCGGTTGTCTGTCCGGGAGGGGGCGCTGTTCGAGCGGCTGCTCGCGGCCGAGGGCGACGTGGTGGAGCGGGCCGACCTCGAACCGGGAGGAGGGGCGGGGCGAACCGCCGACTTCGCGGTCCGGCGGCTGCGGGAGAAGATCGAGCAGGACCCGGGAGACCCCAGGATCCTGCTCACGGTGCACGGGCGCGGCTACCGGCTCGGCCTGCCGCGGGCGCCGGTGGTGGCCCCTCACGCCCCGGCGAACCTGCTGGTGCTGGGGGATCGCGAGGTGGACCTCGACCTCGGCCTGGTCAAGCACCTCGGCGACGAGGTGTTGCTGAGCGGGCTGCAGCGGGAGGTGCTGGTCGCGCTGGTCGACGCCGGCGGGCGGGTGGTGGACCGGGACGACCTGCGGGCGCGCGCGTGGGGGACCCACGGGGGCAGCCGGGCGGTCGACGCGCTGATCCACCAGCTGCGCGAGCTGCTCGAGCCTCGGCCGGCCGAGCCCGTGTTCCTGCTCACCGTGCGCGGCCGGGGCTACGTGCTGCGGCGCGAGCTGCCGAAGACGAACCTCGGGCCGAGCCGGCCGCTGCTCGGTCGAGCGGCCGAGCTGGCGGCGGTGGTCGACGCGATCGGCGCGCACGGGTGCGTGGTGGTGACCGGGCCGCCAGGGGTCGGCAAGACGCTGCTGTGCGAGCACGCCTGCCGCGAGGCGTCGACCCGGCTGCCGGGCGGCGCGTGGTGGGTGGAGGCGGCGCAGCACCGCTCGGTCGAGGGCCTGCTGCGCGCGATCGGCGCCGCGCTCGGGTTCGGCGAGCCCCCGGCGACGCCGAAGGGCCTCACCGCGGCGCTGGCCCGCCGCGAGGGTCTGGGGTTGTGCCTCGACAACGTCGAGCAGATCGCCGGGGTGGAGGAGCTCGTCGCCGAGCTCGTGCGCGCCGGGGTGTGGGTGCTCGCGTCGTCGACCCGGCGCCTGAGCGTGCGGGCGAAGGTGGTCCCGCTGGGCGGGCTGTCCCCCGCCGACGCACGCGCGATGTACCTGGCGATCGCGGGTGAGTCGGGGGAGGCGGCGTCCACCGACGGCCTCGACGCCTGGCTGTCCGAGGTCGAGGGGCTGCCCCTCGCGATCGAGCTCGCCGCCCGGCGCGCCGGCACCTTGACCCCGCGGTCCCTGCGGTCGCTCGAGCTGGTCGACGAGGGAGCGACCGAGCCCCGTCACGCCTCGCTGCGGGCTGCGCTGGACTGGGTCTGGGGGCTGGCGGGGCCGGGCGAGCGACGGGCGTGGGTCGCGACCGCGCTGTTCCGCGGGCCGTTCTCGGCCGAGGCGGTCGAGCGGATCGCGGTCGGCGGATCCCTCGGGTCGCTGGTCGACCGGTCACTGGTGGCGCGGGTCCCCGGGTCGGACCCGCCGCTGTACCGGCTGTCCCACGTGGTCGCGGAGTACCTCGCCCCGCGGGCGCGGTCCGACGCGGAGCTCGTGGCGCGGTACCACGCGTGGGTGGTCGAGGCGGCGGTGCGGATCCACCAGGCGACGAACGAGCTCGCCGGCCGGGCCGAGCTCGCGCGGGCGCTGCCCGATCTGGTGGCGGTCGGCGCCGAGCTCGCCGCGGACCAGCCCCAGCAGGCCGCTCAGGTCCTGCTGGTGCTGTTCCAGATCCCGACCGCACACGCCGCCGCGGCGGCCCTCGCGCGCGCGTTGACCGACCGGCCCGACCGGTACCCGGGCTTGGCGGACGCGTGGCTCGCGCGGGCGATGATCGAGATCCGGGCAGCCGATCTTCCGGCGGCCTCCACGTCGGTGGCCACGGCCGAGCGGCTGTCGCCGACCGGGTGGTGGCTGCGCGAGGCCAAGCTGTTCCTGGCCCAGCACCGCGGCCAGCCGCCCGATCCAGGCCCCGAGGCGCCCGAGCTGCCGCTCGACCGGATCCGGTGGATGTCGTGGCGGGGGCGGCATCTGTGCGCGACCGGCGAGCTCGGCGAGGGGATGGCGCTGCTGCGCACCGGCGCCCGGCTCGCCCGCCGCTCCGGGCTGGTGTCGCTCGCGATCGGGCTCGAGGTCGCGGAGGCCGGCGCGGCGTTCGAGGCCGGGGTCTCGGCGAGCCGGACCGCCGAGCGGTTCTCGTCGGCGATGTCGGAGCTGGAGGCGCTGGGGAGCCCGCTCGAGGCCGGGTGGTGCGCGTGGCGGGCGGCACAGGTGCTGCTGGCGCGTGGGAGGCTGGCGCAGGCCCGGCTGCTCGCGGAGCGCGCGCTCGGGAGCGCGGAGGCGCTGGACGCGCCGGTGCTCGAGATCCGGGCCCGCAGCGTGTCGCTCGGGGCGGACGTCGAAGGCAACCCGGTCGAGGTGTTGACCCGGGCGGTCGAGCTCGGCGCGCTCGCCCGGTCGGTGAACGACGGCACCGGCGTGGCGTTCGCCGCCTACGTCGAGGCGGTCGCGCGCGCGCGGATGGGCGAGCTCGCCGCGGTGCTCGCGCTCGCCGACCGCGCCGACCTCCGGGACAGCTGGACCGGGCCCGCGCTCGCCGCCCTCGCCGCGGTGCTCGATCCCGCGCGAGCGCTGCCGGAGCCTCCGTCGCGGGTCCGCTGGCCGCGCAGCGTGGTGCTCGCGATCCACCACCGGCGGTGGGGCACGCCGCTGCACGACCGCCGGGTGGTGGCCGAGCTGTCGTCGAACCCGCTGGTCCGGGTCATCGAGGCGATCCGCCCCCGGGCGACGGTCACCGAGCTCCGTCCGCGGCGGATCGGTGCTCCTTCGGCTCGGTGAGCGCGGAGCCCAGCCGCCGGTCGATGTCCGCCTTCAGCTCCGCCCGGCGGTCGTTCGCGCGGTACACGGCGCGGGCGAGCTCCACGAACTGGTGGTCGAACCGTGCCTGCCGCTCGCACTCGCGCAGCGCGTCCTCGACCTCCCACAACGTGCGGTTGACCTGGCGCAGCGGTAGCCACTCGGGCAGCGCCGACATCGGCGGCCACCCGCCCTGGTCCCACGCCCGGCCCCACTCCGCCCGCAGGGTCGCCGCCGCCGCGCGCCGGTCGGGGTCGGCCATCCGCTCGACCTTCAGGTCGAGGATCACGACCCGATCGACCACCTCCCCACAGGATACCGGGACGACCACCACGCGGACCCCACCGGGGCCTGTTACCCTGTTCCCCGAAGGTGGGCCCGATGTTCGCGTGGTGGTTCGCGGCGGCCGGATGTGATCCGAAGTTCGCCGAGGAGGAGCTCGCGGGCGCCCGGCATCTGTACACCCGGCTCACGTCGAACGTGAAGGGCACCGCCTCGGTCAAGGTGCCGTTCTACGCCCAGGAGACCGCGTTTCTCGCGACGGTGACCACCGAGGCCCCGAACGCCGCGCACTTCCGCTCGGTGCGCGACACCAACGACGCCCCGGTGTTCGAGGCGTTCGCGTGGAACGACAGCCCGTACAGCAAGACCAACGCGGGGTTCGTCGCCGACGTGGTGTCGCTGAACTGGCCGATCCAAGCGGACGACCCCACCGTGTTCCCGGGCAAGTGGGCGTTCGAGATCGGGGTCGTCGACGCGAACAAGAACTACATCGCCGCCCCGATCACCCTCGACCTGCTGGTGAAGGACGACCCGGACTTCGAGGCCGGGGCGCTCGACGTGTCGGTGGTGTACGCCGGGGGCCTCGAGCGCGACGACGCGCTGTGGGCCGCGGTCGAGGAGGCGAAGCTCCAGTGGGTCGACCTGTACGCGGCGATGGGGATCGACGTGTCGTTCACGAGCTACGCGTACGCGCCCGGTGACCTCGGCGCGCCGGCGTTCGGCGACGAGACCGCGTACGTCGACATCGCCAACGACACCGCCCCGCGGTCGGTGAACCTGGTGATCTCGGACGAGATCGCCGGGTACTCCGACATCTACGGGATCGCGGGGGACATCCCCGGTCCGCTGATCCCGACCACCCGGTCGGCGGTGCAGGTGTCGGCCTCGCTCGCCGCCGGCACGGACTGGGAGTTCACCCCCGAGGAGGTCCGCCTGCTGGCGGAGACGATGGCGCACGAGGTGGGGCACTACCTGGGGCTGTACCACCCGGTCGAGATCGAGTGGGGCGCGTGGGACGTGCTGCCCGACACGCCCGAGTGCCAGTCGGAGGAGGAGTGCATCGACGAGCTGGGCGCGAACCTGATGTTCCCGTACCCGGTGTGTGGCCCCGCCTCGTGTACTCCACAGGACGACCTCACGCAGGAGCAGGCCGCGGTGGCCAACCGGTACACCGCGACCTGGTAGGCGCCGCGGCTACTTCTTCTCTTCGGCCGGGGCGGGAGCGACCGGGGCGTCGGCCGGCTTCTCTGCCGTCTCCGCCGCCATCTGCTCCTTCACGTCCTTCATCATCCGCTTGTACGGCAACATCTCGGACAGCTCGGGCATCCACACGATCTCGATCCGGCGGTTCTGCTTCTTGCCCTCGACGGCCTTGTTGTCGCCCACCGGCTGGGTGTCGGACATCGACGCCGCGCTGACGCGGTCGGCCGGCATGCCCGCCTCGATCATCTTCGCGACCACGTTGATCGCGCGATCGGCGCCGAGGTGCCAGTTCGTGGGGAACTCCTTGCTCTTGATCGGCTCGTTGTCGGTGTGACCCTCGACCTGGAACTTGGCCTGGGTGCCGGCGGTGAGCGCCTTCGACAGCTCGGTCACGTTGGTGACGCCGGCGGTGCTCAGCGTGGCCGAGCCCGGGGCGAACAGCACGTCGGAGTCGAGCTGGAGCACGGCCCGCCCGTCCTCGATCTTCACCGTGGCCAGCTTCTTGGCCTCGATCTTCAGCAGCTCCGCGTACACCGCGGAGAAATTCTCGACCCGCTTCTTGTTCTTCGCGCGGACCTCGTCGAGCTCCTGCTTGACCTGGTCGCGCTCGGCGGCCGCAGCGTCCCGCTGGGCGACCGCGTCGTTGTACTTGGTCTCGAGCTCGGTGTACTGCGCCTTGGGAATGCCGCACCCGGCCAGCGCACCAGCGAACAGAACAGTGGCGAGAACTCGCATCTTGGGCCCCTCCTCTCCGAGGACTGATCTCGGAGGACGCGCAGACTAACCCCGGTCGGGCCCAGGAGGGTAGGCCACCGATCGTTGCCGCTCCGCCAGCGCGGCCACGACTTCGCGGTGGCGCGCGCGGGTCATCGGGTACGCGAGGGCCGCGGCGATGGCGCCGGCGAGCAGCACCGCCCCCATCGGGCCGGTGAGCACCCGCACCGCGAGGATCGCGGCCTCGGGCTGCGCGCTGCCGGCGGGCGCGCCGGTGACGTAGCCGGACCAGCCGAGCACCTGCAGCGCCACGAACACCGCGACCGCCCCCGCCGCCTTCCGGAACAGGTTGCGCGCGCCGTAGTAGGTCCCTTCGTTGCGCACGCCGGTGGCGAGCTCGTCGGCGTCGATCACGTCGGGCAACATCGCGTCGGGGATCACGTGTGCGGCGGCGACCCCGAACCCACACAGCGACGCGGCCAGCACCGCGAGCCCGTACTGGCCGGGCTGGACCCACGCGACCACCAGCTGCACCGCGAGCCACCCCACCATCGCGAGGGCGTACGCGACCTTCTTCTCGAGGCGCTGCGCGAGCCACGACCACAGCGGCACCGCCGCGACCGCCACCACCAGCAGCGCGCCGAGCATCGCCGACTCGACCGGCAGGCGCACCGGGCCGAGCGACAGCTGCACGGTCGCGTCTCCGGCGCCCAGCCACCAGGTGACGAAGTACGGGATCATCAGCCCGACCAGATCGAACGTGATCCAGTTCAGCAGGTACAGCACCACCAGGTACCGGAACGGGACGTTCGCCCACGTCGCCCGCAAGGTGTCGCGCACCGACGGAGAGCTGTCGGGCAGGCCGTCCACCCGCTCGCGCACCGTGGCCGCGATCAGCAGCGGCGGGACCACCCCGAGCGCGCCGAACAGCACGCCCCCGGCCAGGTACCCCTGCTGCGGGGCGTACCCGGCGCGGACCATCGAGTCCACGATCACCGGCGCGAACACCGCCACCGCCAGTGAGGCGAGCAGGTTGAACCCCATCCGCCACGCGGTGAGCGACGTCCGCTCGTCGTGGTCCGAGGTGAGCTCCGGGGTGAGCGCGAAGAACGGCACGGTCACCAGCGACTGCAGCGTGTCGGTGAGCATGTACGCGAGCGCCACGTGCAGCGCGAGCGCCCACTGGGACTGCCACGGCGGCGCCCACCACAGGGCCACGAACGCGAACCCGAACGGCACCGCGAACGCGACCATCAGCGGGCGTCGCCGCCCCCAGCGGGTGCGCAGGCGGTCCGACCACATCCCGACCAGCGGGTCGTTCACCGCGTCCCACGCGACGCCGACCAGCGCCGCGAGCGAGGCGAGCCGGGCATCGAGCCCCACCACGTCGGTGAGGAACGCGGCGTAGAACACCTGCCGGAACGTGTTGAAGCTCGACAGCGACCAGTCGCCCGACCCGTACACGACCCGCGTGAGCAGGGGCAGGCGGCCGCGCGTCACCGGACCTCCCGTTGGTAGAACCGGTACCTGCGGTAGATCGTCATCCCCGCGTGCTCGACCACGGCGCGCATCGGCGCGTTCCGCTCGTCGATCACCGAGGCCTCGAGCCGCTCGTACCCGGCCGCCCGGACCCCGTCGACGATCTCGGAGATCAGCCGCGCGTGCAGCCCCGACCCGCGCAGCTCCGGCAGCACCCCGATCAGCTTGAACGACGCGGTGCGCACCCGCCGCAGCCCGCGCACGAGCCGCGCCCAACCGAACGGCAGCAGCGACCCGCCGGTGGTCACCACCGCCTCGTTCACCTCCGGGAAACACGCCGCGAACCCCACCGGCCGCCCGTTCACCGACGCGAGCTGCAACAGGCGCGGGTCGGCGACCAGCAGGAACGGGCGGCCGACGCTGACGAACATCCCGCGCGGCATCGGCGCCACGTCGGGCACGGTGCGGAACGACGCGTTGAGCACCTCGTGTGCGGCCACCAGGTCCGCGCCCATCGACCACCGACTCGCGGCGCGGATCCGGAGCCCCGGCAGGTCGACCGCGCGCGCCTTGTCGGCCAGGCCCTCGGGGAGCTCGCGCGGCCGCCCGAGGTCGTCGATCACCGGGGTGTGGTACGCCAGCACGTCGTGGTGAGCCACGAACCCCGCGCCTTCGACCAGGCCGCGGTACCGGGGCGGGTGGTGCCGGCACAGGAACGGCGGGAGCTGGTCGTACCCCTCGATCGTGAGGCCACCGTTCTCGAACCGGGTCAGGTCCCGCGGGCCTCGCAGGTGGGTCGCGCCCCACTCGCGCGCGATCGCGGTGGCGGCGTCGAACAGGGCTGCCGCGACCTGTGGGTCGTCGACGCAGTCGAAGTACCCGAACCACGCCACCCGCTCGTCCTTGTCCTGCTCGAACTCCCGATCGCGCAGCACGCTGATCGTGCCGACGAGCTCGCCGTCTCGAGTGGCCGACAGCAGGCGCAGGCGCCCCTCGGCGATCCACCCGGCGGTGCGCCGGTGCACGACCACGCCGATCGGAGGGACCCAACTCGGATCGCCCGCCAGCAGCCGGTTCGGCAGCGCGATCGCCGCGCGCAGGTCGTCGGTGGGCGAGATCGCGAGCGCCATGGTTCCTCCGAGGTCCGACGCTGTATCTGCAGAACCGGCGCGGCGGGAGCGGCGGGGACCGTGATAGCCTCGCCGACCCGCGTTCCGCGCGCGGGGGCAGATCGTCACTGGCCGAACGGCCCGGGCGTGCTTACGAACGCGGGCGGGGGGGACGCGGGTGCGAGGTCTCATCTACGACGCCACCATCCTGCCGCTCACGAGCAAGTGGTACCGCACCGTGCTCGAGCGGCTGCCGCACGGAGCCCGCCTGCTCGACGTGGGGATCGGCACCGGCGGCGCGCTGGTGAAGAACGCGGACCTGCTGCGCGAGAAGAGCCTGCACGTCGTCGGCGTCGACATCGACGAGGACTACGTCAAGCGGTGCCGGGCGCGGATCGCGAAGGCGGGGCTCGACCCGTGGGTCGACGTGCGGCTCGAGTCGATCCACGACCACCTCGGCGGGCCGTACGACGCGGCGTACTTCTCGGCGAGCTTCATGTTGATCCCCGATCCGCCGGGCGTGCTGCGCCACGTGAGCACCCTGCTGCGGCCGGGCGGGCAGGTGTACTTCACCCAGACGTTCCAGGACAAGCGGTCGGCGATGCTCGAGAAGGCGAAGCCGCTGCTCGGGCGGGTGACCACCATCGAGTTCGGCCGCGTGACGTACGAAGAGGAGTTCCGCCGCACGGTGTCGGACGGGGGCCTCGACCTGGTGGAGCTCACCACCATGGACAGCGTGGGCGCCCAGTCGTACCGCCTCGCGGTCGGCGCGCCGCGGCTGGTGGAGCACCGCGCATGACCTCACGCCACCTGTTGGCGCTCGCGCTGAGCGGTTGCGCTGCAGAGCCCCTCGCCGAGGAGCCCACGTGTGACGGCCTCGGACCGGTCGCGCTCGAGGTCGGCAGCGGCGGGGCCGCCGGGTTCACCCCGTGGGCCGACGGCGACGCCGTGCCGCTGACCCAGCAAGGGGAGTACGGGTTCCAGGTCGAGCTGTCGACCACCGGGCTCGACACGACCGCGCCGCTGACCGCGTTCGTGCGGTTCTCGCTCGGGGAGGAGACCACCACCGAAGACGTGGGGGCCACCCTGACCCTGCAGTGTGCAGAAGACGCGGTCGGGTGGGTCGGGGTGTTCGCCGGGCTCGACGACGCAGACCAGGCGGCCGCCGGCGCCGGAGACCTCGATGGGGAGGCGCTGCACCTGTCGGTCACCGTGGCCGACCAGGCGGAAGAC
>JBEBJC010000133.1:0-13175 GCA_040080105.1 Myxococcota bacterium | reverse complement strand
GTACAAGAGGCCCGCAAAGTCGCCGCGCGGCTCGGGTCCACCGGCGGCGCGGCGGCGGCGAAGGCCCACGCGCTCGCCGCGGGAGGCCTGGTCGGGCTCGAGCGGCTCGAGTCTGCGGCGGCGCACCTCGAGCACGGCACCCGGGCCGACCCCGACGAACCCCTGCTCCACCACGTACACGCGCTGTGGCACCACGCGGCGAGGCGCCAAGATCCGTCGCGCGACCCGGCGCCCGGGCTCCGCGAGGCCGAGGCCGCGTGCCGGCTCGCCCCCGAGGCGTGGGAGCCCCACGCGATGCTCGCCACCCTGCTGGCCGAGCTCCCCCCCGCGCCGCGCCGGGCGGAGCGGCGCCAGTTCCACGCGGTCCGCGCGCTCGAGCTCGGCGCCCCGCCGCCGGTCGAGGGGGCGCTGCTGTTCCAGCTCGGGATCACTTCGGTCCAAGCCGGAAAGCTCGACGCCGCGAGCAAGTTGTTCGTCCGCCTGCTCGAGGATCCGGGGTACCGCGCGCGGGCCCAGTACTGGCTCGGGGTGGTGAACCACCAGTACGGCCGGTACAAGAACGCCGTGCTGTATCTGCGCCAGCACATCGATCAGGGCGGCGACGACCCGCGGGTGCACGGCCGCCTCGCGATGGCGTACCTCCGCCTCGGTGAGCTCGGCAAGGCGAGGGAGAGCGCCAACCGCGCGCTCGCGGCCGACCCGGCCGACCACCAGGCGCGGTGGACCCTCGGCAGCACCTTCGCCGAAGAGGGGCGGACCGAAGACGCGATCCGGACCTTCCGCAGCATCCTGGAGGACGCGCCCGACCACCTCCCGGCGTTCGAGGCGCTGGTGGGCGTACACGCGTCGAACGTGGGCTGGCTCCGCGCCGCCCTGCGCGGCGAGGTGAAGGGGTTCGATCGGCTGCCGCTGACCCACACCGAGGGCGACCGGAGCCAGTACCCTCGCCAGGCCGTCCGCCGGCGGATCGAGGCGGTCCTCGCCGGCCTGCGCGGGTGCGCCGAGCAAGGGAACGACGGGGTCGGGGCGATCCTCGACGCGATGGACCTCACCACCGACGAAGGCCTGCGGTTCCTGCTGTGGGAGAACGTGCTCGACCACGTGTCTGCCCAGCGGGCCGCCGCGCTGTCGAGCCAGCTGCAGGCGCCCGGCCGGGTGTTCTCGGCTGCGGCCGGGCGCGAGGCCCTGGCGCTCGCGCGCGCGATCCCCGAGGAGCTCCTCGTCCGCGGCCTACAGATCGACGAGGAGGACCTGCGGCGGGCGGCGGTGGAGCGCGGCGGGGCGACCCGCGACGTGACCGAGCACCGCAAGGCGATCGACGCGCAGCGGCGGGAGGCGCGGGCATGGCAGGCGCTGCTGCTGCTCGCGATCGCGTCCCACGGGAACCGCGCCAGCCGGAACCTGCTGGTGCGGTGGGCCGCAGACGCCGACCCCGACCTCGGCGACGCGGCGCGAGCGGCGTTGGCGATGCTGGGCGACGAGGAGGCCACCGCGGTGCTCGCCAAGCGGGTCCGCGCCCGCGGCGCTCAGAACCTGCTCGACGCGATGCTCGCGCAGGTCGCGGCCCCGACCCAGCGCTCGCCGGTGCGCGGGTTGCTGCCGGGGGAAGATCGCGCGTGCACCACCTGCGGCCGGCGCGCGGCCGACGTGACCCACATGATGGTCGGGGGCTCGGTGGCGGTGTGCGACCGGTGCCTCGGCGAGATCGCGCAGCGCCGGCGCGAGCTCGAGACCGACGACGCCGAAGCGGTGTGCGCCCTGTCGGGTCGGGGGCGGTTCGAGACGGCGGCGATGTACGTGTTCCAGGGGCTCACCGTGTGCCGCGAGGTCGTCGACCACGGCCTCGGGCTGCTCGAGCGCGAGGTCGTCGACGGGTTCCTCGACCAGCTCTGAAAGCCATTCCTCCTCGTTCGGTCCTCGTTCGGTCCTCTCCCCCCAGCGGCAGCCGTTTGTCGAGGCGGCGGATGTCAGGACCCGGTCAGTTCTCGCGGTGCTGGTGGTGACCCGCGGCGGGTCATGGCATTGCTGCGGGACCCCGGGCCTGGGAGTCCTCATGTTGTCGCTCGTCCTCGCGTTGCCTGCCTCTGCGTTCACCCCGTCGGGGGCGGTCGGACCCACGCTCGAACCCCAGCGGATCCGGTACCAGAACGCCGAGCACCAGGGGGTACTGCAGACGAGCCCCGCGTGGCAACGGTTCCTGCGCACCGACGGACAGGGGTGGCAGGTGCGGTTCGACGAGGCCACCGGCGCCGCGCGGTACCTGTGGGGGCGCGGCATCCCGATGCCGTCGTCCGAGACCGAGCTCGTCCCGGCGCTCCGGTCGCTGCTCGAACGGCACGGGGAGCTGATCGGGCTCGACGGGGCCGAGCTGTCGCTGAAGACCGCCAACTACAACGGCGCGTACGACACGTACTACGTCGAGTTCGACGCCCTGCGCGACGGCACCGCGACCTACCGCGGCGGCGTGTCGGCGCGGATCAAGCACGGCAAGTTGATCCTGCTGGTGGTCGCGACTCAGCCCGACGCCCCGGTGACCGGCGCGTGGACCCTGCCCGAGGCCGACGCGACCGCGCTCGCGATCGCCAACGGCCCCGCTCCGGGCGCGTCCCACGTCGAGCGGAGCGTCACGCCGCAGCTGCTCGAGATCCAGGGCGCACACGGCCTCGAGCTGCGTCGCACCTTCCTCGTGCGCACCCGCACCGCCGAGCCGCCGGGCATCTGGGTGTCGTTCGTCGACGCCGAGTCGGGGGCGCTGCTGTCGGTGCACAACGAGGTCCGGTTCGTCGACGGCGCGGTCGAGGCCGACCACCACGCGCGGACCGTCGACGGGTCGCCGCTCGTGACCTCTCCGCTGCCGAACGTCACCGTGGTGGCGGGTGGCGACTCCGACGTGACCGACGACAACGGCGAGTTCACCGTGAACTCCGCCGCCACCTACACGAGCGACCTGCACGGCACCTACGTGTACGTGAACGACGCCGGCGGCACCGACGGCACGATCAGCAGCAACGACGAGTTCCTGTCGTGGACCACCGGCAGCAGCTCCGCGACCCAGGCCGAGCTCGACACCTACGTGTTCGTGCACCAGGTTCAAGCGTGGGGGCTGGAGGTCGAGCCGAACGTGGGCATGGTCACGGAGCCGTTCGACGCGAACGTGAACCTCGGCGACGTGTGCAACGCGTACTACGACGGGTACAGCATCAACTTCTTCAACGCCGGGTCGGGCTGCAACAACACCGGCCAGATCGCGGACGTGGTGTACCACGAGTGGGGCCACGGCTTTCACGCGTGGAGCATCGAGGCGGGGATCTTCGACTCGTCGCTGTCGGAGGGGGCCGCCGACGCGGTCGCGTTCTTCCAGACCGCGGACAGCGAGATCGGCCCGTACTTCTTCACCAGCGGCCCGGGCATCCGCGACGTGGCGCCGAACAAGGTGTACCCGGACGACTACGACACCTACTGCTACGGCGGGTACTGTGACCCCCA
The DNA here is from genome assembly GCA_040080105.1 of Myxococcota bacterium. Taxonomy (GTDB): domain Bacteria; phylum Myxococcota_A; class UBA796; order UBA796; genus JACKER01. The sequence goes on along the minus strand of JBEBJC010000133.1, from coordinate 9,689 downwards.
CGCGAACGGGCTGATCTTCGGCGGGGCGATCTGGGACCTGTGGGACCTGCTCGAGGCCGACCTCGGGCCGGACGACGGCAAAGACGTGACCGAGGCGATCTTCGCCGGCCTGCTCAAGGGCGGCACCGGGATCGACGGCACGTACCTCGAGGCGATCGCCGCCGACGACGACGACGGGGACCTCGCGAACGGGACCCCGCACATCTGCCAGATCTCCGAGGCGTTCGCCGAGCACGGGCTCGCCGGGTTCGTCGGCACCTCGGCCGCGATCCCGATCCACGACCCGATCACGTTCGCGCCGGCCGACCTCGCGACCCCGGTGCAGATGGAGATCGTGTCGGCAGCGCCCGACTGCTTCCCGATCGTCCCCGCGTCGGCGCAGGTGTACTACCGGATCGACGGCGGCCAGACCAAGTCGGTCAACGCGAGCGTCACCGGCCAGGACCTCGCGGGCGACATCCCCGCCCAGGGCCTCGGGACCTTCGTGGAGTACTGGGTCGAAGGCGTCGACACCGACGGCGCCACGTTCCGGGTGCCGACCGCCGGCGAGATCGCCCCGTACACGTTCTTCGTGGGCGACGTGATCGAGATCGGGTGCGAGGACTTCGAGGCGAGTGACGGCGGGTACACCCACGAGCTGCTCGACGGCACCGTCGAAGACGGCGCGGACGACTGGATGTGGGGCACGCCGTCCGGGCTCGAGGGCGATCCGTCGGCCGCGTTCAGCGGGAACAACGTGTGGGGCAACGACCTCGGCGGGCTGATCGACGGGCTGAACTACAACGGCCTGTACAAGCCGGACAAGTACAACCGCCTGGTGAGCGGGCCGATCGACACGTTGTGGTACACCGACGTGTTCCTGCAGTACCGCCGGTGGCTCAACGTCGAAGACGGCGTGTTCGATCAGGCCGTGATCACCGTCGACGACAAGGACGTGTGGAGCAACTGGGTCGGGGCCGAGTCGGACCACCACCAGGACCACAGCTGGATGTCCCACGTGGTCGACCTGGACGGGAAAGCCGACCAGAAGACCCGGGTGAACCTCGCGTGGGAGCTGCACTCCGACCCGGGGCTCGAGCTGGCCGGGTGGAACATCGACGACGTGTGCCTGTACGCCCCGGCGACCCCGGACAACCGGCTCGCGATCGTCGACCTGGTAGTGGAGGACACCGGCGGGCCGATCACGCTGTCGTGGACCCACCCGGCGCACGCCCCGGTCGAGCGGGTGGTGGTGACCCGGCGGGTCGACCAGTACCCGACCGCGTGGGACGACGGCGATCTGCTGATCGACATCCCGAACCCCACCCCGGGCGAGTTCACCGAGGCGGTGCACGGCAACCCCGACGGGGCATCCGGCTACTACGCGGTGTACGGGTTCGACGGCGAAGACTGGCTGTCGTGGACGATCGAGGGGTGGAACGCCGGGTACGCCGCGCCGAACGACGGCGGCGGGACCACCGGCACCGGCACCGTCACCGAGGACGGCGAGGTCGACACCACGCCTGGGGATCCCGGCGACGGAGACGAGGCGCCGGCGCTCGACACCGGGACCAAGGCCGCCGAGGGCGGGTGCGGGTGCGACACGCCCGCTGCGCCCTCGCTCGGCGGCGCGGCGCTCGCGCTCGCGCTGGTGGTCCGGCGGCGCCGGCGGTGATCGTCGCCCTCGCCGGGTGGGCGTGGGCGGCGGTGCCGCTGCCGTCGTACCGCGAGGAGCTGGTGCGGCAGCGGTGGGCCGAGGTCGACGAGATCCTGCGAGAGGGGTGCACCACCGACCGGTTCCCGGTCGCGTGTGCGCCCGGGGTGGTGGACCGGGCGGTCGCGCACGCCGACACCTTCCAGGACGCCGTCACCCGCGACCCGAGCCTCGAGTACCTGGTGGGGCTCGCGTACCGGTACGGCGGGCGCGAAGACCGGGCGATCGAGCGGTACCGCGCCGCGTTGGCCCTGGCGCCCGATCGCGCGGAGGCGTGGTACGACCTCGGCGAGATCTACATGACCCGCGCCAGGTACGCGGAGGCGACCGACGCGTTCGAGCACGTGCGCGACCTGGTCGCGGGGACCGAACACGGGTGGCTCGGGCCGTGGCGGCTGGCCGAGGTCGCGGCGCTGCAGCACGACCCGATCGGGTTCGAGCGGAACATCAAGGCGGCGCTGCGCGAGGGGTTCTCGTTCCGCCAGGTCGCGGGGCAGGACAACTGGCGCGGGTTCTACGCCGACCCTGCGCTGCGCGACACCCTGGACAAGCTGCTCACCGTGTATGCGACGCCGGAGATCCGCGACTCGCTCAGGTGACGCGTGATCGCACCCGTGGTGTCCCACCCCCGACGGAGGTGGGGCGATGTGGTGGATGGCGCTCGGTTGCGTGGTCCGCGTCGACGAGTGGGGCCACGGCGCCCCCGAAGTCCCGGCGGTCGGCGAGAGCCGGCTCGGCCACCGCTCGGTCTACGGGTACGAGCTCGCCACCTTGTCGATCGAGTACGGCCGGGTCCGCGACGACGAGGACGTGAGGAACGACTGGGACCTGCAGTTCGGCATGGCCTCCGACCCCACGGTCGACTGGTTCAGCGTGAACATGGTCACCGACGACCGGAGCTTCCTGGTCGACCTCGGGCCGGTGACCGACCCGGCCGAGGTCCCGCTGACCCTCGATCCGGAGGACGAGGAGATCGAGGCGTACGCGGCGCCCGACGACCTGGTGGTGATCGAAGGGCACAGCTACCTCGTGCGCACCCTCGACGACGACACCACCCAGTGGGCGCTGGTGGAGGTGCTCGCGTACGAGTTCGGACAGACGGCGGACCTCCGGTGGTGTCGGTCGGACAACCCGGAGCTGTTCGTGGCGCCCGCCGGCTGTTTCTGAGCGGGGTTACGGGCCCGCGATGAAGCGCGACGTGCCGTGGGCCCACGACAACCGTGAACCGATCCGGGAGGTGCTCGCCCGGGTGGCGCCCCCGACCGGCGTCGTGCTCGAGATCGGCGCCGGCTCGGGCCAGCACGCCGCGTGGTACGCCGCGGCGTTCCCCGGGTTGACCTGGTTGCCCACCGACCCCGATCCGGGCGCGCTCGCGTCGATCGCCGCGTGGCGGGACGAGGTGTCACTGCCGAACCTCCTGCCGCCGGAGCGACTGGCGGCGGACCAGCCGTGGCCGGTAGACCGCGCTGACCTGGTGGTCGCGATCAACGTGGTGCACGCCTCTCCGTGGGAGGCCGGCCGCGCGATCCTCGCCGGGGCCGCCCGGGTCCTGCCGGAGGGGGGGCGCCTCGTTTTGTACGGCGCCTGGCGGATCGACGGGGTCGCCGAGCCCAGCAACGAGCGGTTCGACGGCTGGCTGAAGCAACAGGATCCGCGGTGGGGGCTCAAGGACGTGTCGGTGGTCCGAGCCGAGGCCGCCGGGCACGGGCTGCACCTCGAGGAGGTGGTCCCCGTCCCGGCGAACAACCGGGTGTTGGTGCTGCGGCGCTCTCCGCTGGCAGGGTGAGGTCGCAGGACCGGGGCGCAGGGCTCGGGGTCTGCCCCGAGCCCGCACCGATCAGAAGTCCATGCCGCCCATGCCGCCCATGCCACCGCCGCCGCCGCCGCCGCCGCCCGCCTTCTCCTTCTTCGGGATCTCGGCGACCATCGCCTCGGTGGTGAGCAGCAGCGCCGCGACCGACGCGGCGTTCTGCAGCGCGTACCGGGTGACCTTGGTGGGGTCGATCACGCCCATCGCGATCATGTCACCGTAGGTGTCGGTCCGAGCGTTGAACCCGAAGTTGCCGTCGCCGTTGCGAACCTTCTCGAGCACGACCGCCGGCTCCATGCCGCCGTTCGACACGATCATCCGCAGCGGCTCCTCGCACGCGCGGCGGATGATGTCGACGCCGAACTTCTGCTCCTTGCCGACCTGCAGGCCGTCGAGCACCTTCGACGCGCGGAGCAGCGCGACGCCGCCGCCCGGGAGGATGCCCTCCTCCACCGCCGCCTGGGTCGCGTGCAGCGCGTCTTCCACCCGGGCCTTCTTCTCCTTCATCTCGACTTCGGTCGCCGCGCCGACCTTGATGATCGCCACGCCGCCCGCGAGCTTCGCGAGCCGCTCCTGGAGCTTCTCACGGTCGTAGTCCGAGGTGGTGTCGGCGATCTGGTTCCGGATCTGCTTGATCCGGGCGTCGATGTTCGCCTCTTCGCCGGCGCCGTCGATGATCAGCGTCTTCTCCTTCGCGATCACCACCTTCTTCGCCTGGCCGAGGTGGGCCAGCGTGACGTTCTCGAGCTTCACGCCGAGCTCTTCGGCGATGAGCTCACCGCCCGTCAGGGTGGCGATGTCGCCCAGCATCGCCTTGCGGCGGTCGCCGAAGCCCGGCGCCTTCACCGCGCAGCACTGCAGGGTGTTGCGGAGCTTGTTGACCACGAGCGCGGCCAGGGCCTCGCCCTCCACGTCTTCCGCGACGACCAGGATCGGACGGCCCACCTCGACGATCTTCTCGAGGAGCTTCATCATGTCCCGCATCGTGCTGATCTTCTTCTCGTGGATCAGGATGTACGGGTTCTCCAGCACGACCTCGAGGCGGTCGGCGTCGGTGATGAAGTACGGCGACAGGTAGCCCCGGTCGAACTGCATCCCGTCGACGGTCTCCATCACGGTCTCGAGGCCCTTGTTCTCCTCGATCGTGATCACGCCGTCCTTGCCGACCTTGTCCATCGCCTCGGCGATCTTGTTGCCGATCTCGTCGTCGCCGTTCGCGCTGATCGTGCCGACCTGCGCGATCTCGGTGGTGCGGGTCACGTCGACCTCGCGGGACAGCTTGTGCAGCTCGCCCACGACCGCCTCGACCGCCTTGTCGATGCCGCGCTTCAGGTCCATCGGCGAGTGGCCCGCCGCGACCAGCTTGCTGCCGGTGCGGTAGATGACCTGCGCCAGCACGGTCGCGGTGGTGGTGCCGTCACCGGCCACGTCGGAGGTCTTCGAGGCGACCTCCTTCACCATCTGCGCGCCCATGTTCTCGAACTTGTCCTCGAGCTCGATCTCCTTCGCGACCGTCACGCCGTCCTTCGTGACGACCGGCGCGCCCCACGACTTCTCGATCACCACGTTCCGGCCGCGGGGCCCGAGGGTGACCTTCACCGCGTTCGCGAGGGTGTCGACCCCAGCGAGGATCTTGTTCTTGGCGTCGACGTCGAACAGGATTTCCTTGGCAGACATACGAACTCCTGAAGATGGATGGGGATGAAGGGAGGGAGGCTCAGCCGACGATGCCGAAGATCTCGTCTTCGCGCAGCACCAGGCGATCCTCGCCGTCGACCTTGATCTCGGTGCCGGAGTACCGGCCGAACAGGACCACGTCGCCCTCCTTGACCGACATGGGGCGCACGGTGCCGTCGTCGCTCAGGCGGCCTTGGCCGACCGCGAGCACGACACCGGTGAGGGGCTTCTCCTTCGCGGTCTCAGGAAGGAACAGACCCTTGTTGGTCTTGGTTTCTTCTTCAGAACGCTTCACGAGGATCCGATCGTAAAGGGGGCGAACCTGCATGACTTCCTCCTTGCGACCCGCCGGAGCCGGCTGGTACGCTGGTCCATGGCCCGGAGGGCGAAGACCGACGCTTGATCGACGACACACCGGATCCCCGAGCACCTGCCGGGAGATCCGTACGGCGCGATGGGTAGGCACCAGCCGGCTCCGCGTCAAGGGCAGCACCGACGGAGGGAGAGGTCGTCCGACGTCCACACAGGGAGGACACGCGTGAAACAGAACTCTAGGTCCCCGGACTCCGGTGTCGAAGCGGCGCCGAACCTGTTCGACTGGTTCGACGAGCGGGTCAAGGATGCCCACCAGGCCGTCGGGGTCGAGCTGACCCGCAACAGCGAGCTGTACCTCACGAACCTGCTGGTGGAGCGCGCCCGCGCCGATCGCGCCGAGCCACCCGAGACCACGCTCGCGGAGCTCCACCTCCGCGCTTCCGGGGCCCCGCCGTCGCAGCAGGCGCGGACCTACCGCGAGCTCGGCGATCGCTCCCTGTACCGGGTGGGGTACTTCGAGGAGAGCCTGTCGCGGCGCACGGTCGGCGCCCGGTACTACTGCGAGATGGGCTCGGCCGCGTACGCCCGGGTGGACGACGTGCTCGGTCGGTGGTTCGGCGACGCGTTCGACGGTGTGTTCCACGAGCTGGCCGAGCAGTTCAGGGGCTGCGTGCGGGTGTTGCAGGAGGTGCGCCACGCGTGCGACGACCAGCAGGAGTCGATCCTCCGGATGTACGAGCGGTGGCTCGAGACCGGGTCGGAGTCGACCGCGGAGCGCCTGCGCGCCCACGGCCTCGTGCTCCCGCACCGTCCCCAGGAGGCTTGACGGCGGCACCATTCCTGCATAAGAAGGGCCGTCGCGTCTCGACCCCGGGGTGACGTTCGTCCCGAGGGTCCGCTGGACGCGCGTTCGAGGGAGCGTCGAGAATGGCCCGCATCACCGTCGAAGATTGCCTCGAGGTCGTTCAGAACCGGTTTTCCCTGGTGCTCGTCGCCGCCGAGCGGAGCAAGCAGCTGCTGAAGGGCGCGCAGCCGCTGATCGAGAACATGGACGAGAACAAGGAAGTCGTGACCGCCCTGCGCGAGATCGCCGCGGGCAAGTTCCAGATCGACGACTCGGGCGTGACCGGCGAAGAGCGCTGGCTGCCGAGCCACCAGGTCACCGAGACCGCCCCGATCGACGACGAGCTGCCGCCGGAGGCGTGATCGGGCGCCACGCCCCGCCGGGCGCCGAGCCCGGCCGCTCCCTTTTCCGATCCGCTGCACCCCTGGGGCGCGTCGCGCACCCGGGTACGGAGTGTCCATGAACGCCGACGAGATGAAGTTCGATGTCCGCACGTTGAAGTACCGGCGGCGGCGGCGGGAGCTGACCGAGAAGGAGGTCGCCGCGCGGCTCGCCGAGCTGCCCGACGAGGCGGCCGAGGCCGAGTCCACGACCACCCAGTTCGTCGCGACGTTCGAGGAGCGCAACTACCGCTCGTAGGTGGTGGAGGTCGAGATGGCGAACGGGTCCGGACCGCGCGTGGTGCGCGCGCCGCGCGGGAACGAGCTCAGCTGCCGCGGGTGGGTGCAAGAGGCCGCCCTCCGGATGCTGATGAACAACCTCGACCCCGACGTGGCCGAGCGCCCCGAAGACCTGGTGGTCTACGGCGGCACCGGCAAGGCCGCGCGGAGCTGGGAGGCGTTCGACCAGATCGTCGCCTCGTTGCGCGCGCTCGGCGACGACGAGACCCTGCTGGTGCAGTCGGGCAAGCCGGTCGCGGTGTTCCGCTCGCACCCCGACGCGCCGCGGGTGCTGCTGGCCAACTCGAACCTCGTCGGGAAGTGGGCCACGTGGGACCACTTCGCCGAGCTCGAGAAGAAGGGCCTGATCATGTACGGCCAGATGACGGCCGGGAGCTGGATCTACATCGGGACCCAGGGGATCCTGCAAGGGACGTACGAGACGTTCGTCGCGGCCGGCAGGACCCACTTCGGCAGCGCCGATCTGTCGGGGCGCCTGGTCCTGACCGGGGGGCTCGGGGGGATGGGCGGCGCTCAGCCGCTCGCCGCCACGATGGCGGGGGCGGCGATGCTCGCGATCGAGGTCGATCCGCACCGGATCCAGCGGCGGATCGAGACCCGGTACCTCGACGAGGTCGCCTACGACCTCGACGACGCCATCGCCCGGGTCGAGCGGTACCGGCGCGACGGCGTGGCGCGGTCGGTGGCGGTTCAGGGCAACTGCGCCGAGATCCTGCCGGAGCTGGTCCGGCGGAAGTTCGTACCCGACCTGGTCACCGACCAGACCTCGGCCCACGATCCGCTGAACGGCTACGTGCCCGCGGGCCTGTCCCTGGAGGAGGCCGCCGCGCTCCGCTCCTCCGACCCCGTGGCGTACGTCGCCCGATCGAAGGCGTCGATGGCGGTCCACGTGCGGGCGATGGTCGAGCTCGGCGAGCTCGGCTCACACGTGTTCGACTACGGGAACAACCTGCGCGCGATGGCCGAGGACGGCGGGGTCCCGCACGAGGTCGCGTTCTCGTTCCCCGGGTTCGTCCCGGCCTACGTCCGGCCGCTGTTCTGCGAGGGGAAGGGCCCGTTCCGGTGGTGCGCGCTGTCGGGTGACCCCGAGGACATCTTCGTCACCGACCGGGCGCTGATGGCGGCGTTCCCGGAGGACGTGGCGCTGAACCGGTGGCTGCGCATGGCGCAGGAGCGGGTGAAGTTCCAGGGTCTGCCGTGCCGGATCTGCTGGCTCGGCTACGGCGACCGGGCGAAGGCGGGTGCGATCTTCAACGAGCTCGTGCGCACCGGCCAGGTGAAGGCGCCGATCGTGATCGGCCGCGACCACCTCGACTGCGGCTCGGTCGCCTCGCCGAACCGCGAGACGGAAGCGATGAAGGACGGGTCGGACGCGATCGCGGACTGGCCGATCCTCAACGCCCTGATCAACGCGGTGAACGGCGCCTCGTGGGTGAGCTTCCACCACGGCGGCGGCGTGGGCATGGGGTACTCGCTCCACGCGGGGATGGTGATCCTCGCCGACGGGACCGACGCCGCCGCGGCGCGGCTCGAGCGGGTGCTCACCAGCGACCCGGGGATGGGCGTCGTGCGGCACGCGGACGCCGGGTACGAGCTGGCGATCGACGTAGCACGGGAGAAGGGCGTGAAGATCCCGGGCCTGACCTCCTGATCCTGGCGGACGGTCGCGGGGCGTAACGAAACGTCGTACGCTCGAATCACCGGGAAGGGTTCGCGTCTGTCGGCGGTCGGTGCTCTCGACGGTCCCCCCCGCGGCGCGCAGCCCAGCGCTCCCGGCGGCGGTCCTTCGAACCCGAACGGGGGTTTGACCATGGCATCGCTCGTCCGGCTCGTTCCGAACGACTCCGAACTCGACGAACAGCGGATCAAGCGGGTGGCCGCGACCGATCCGCGCGGTGCCGCCGACCTCGTGGTGCGCAAGTACCGCGAGCCGATCTTCCACCACGCCGCGTGGATCCTCAAGGACTGGGAAGAGGCCATCGACGTGGCCCAAGACGTGTTCATCAAGGCGATGCGCGAGCCTCGGTTCTACGAGCCCGACTTCAAGATGAAGGCCTGGCTGTACCGGGTCACCACGAACCTGTGCTTCAACCTGGTGCGCGACCGCCGGCGCCGAACCGCGATCCTCGAGACCGTCCCCCGGCCGAGCGACGACGGGAACGATCCGATCGACTCGGTGTTCCAGGGTGAGCAACAGGAGCGGATCCTGGCCGCGATCGATCAGCTGTCCGAGGACCACCGCGAGATCCTGATGCTGCGCTACTACAGCGACCTGTCGTACGCGGAGATCAGCGATACGCTCGGAATCAAGCTCGGTACGGTGATGAGCCGGTTGTCCCGCGCGCGGGGCCAGCTGGTGGAAGTCCTGGACGGGCTGGGGGTTGAGACGGACTGAGCAACGCAGGAGCGGGCGATGTGGTGCAGCGAAGTCCGAGAGCGGTTGGTCGCCTGGCGGGACGACGAGCTCGGCGCGAGCGAGGGCGCGCAGGTCGCGGAGCACGTCGGCGGCTGCGCGTCCTGCCGCGAGCACGACCGAAAGCTCGCGGCGTCGCGCCCGCACCCGCCGCGGGCGCGTGTCCCGGCCGACCTCGAGGCCCGGCTCGCGCGAGCGCTCGACCCTGACCTGCTCCTCGCGCGGGCCGCGACCCGGCCACCCCCGCCCGCCTCGAC
>JBEBJC010001094.1:0-2905 GCA_040080105.1 Myxococcota bacterium | reverse complement strand
TGCCCGGCCGGGGCGGGGGGAGGGGACGTACAACCGACGAGGAACCACCACATCCGCGCAGCTTAGCTCAGGCGCGCGACCGGACCAGACCGGCGACCGGGATCAGCCCGAGCCAGAACCCGGAGACGGGGATGGTCGCGCACCCGCCGAGGATCATCGCCGCGATCCCGGCGGTCAACGCGGTCGGTACCCGCCCGGGCTCGAGCGCGCGCACCGCGCCGCCGAGCAACATCAACATCCAGCCGAACCACAGGAACCAGAAGATCGCCACCCGGTCCATCGAGCCCTCGACCTGCCCGAACCACCCGTCCTGGGCGAGCGCGAGCAGCGGCTCGGAGCCGAGCACCAGCCCGACCAGGTTGTGCAGGACGCCGATCGCGACCAGCTGAAGACCGGGACTGCCGAGGTGACGCACGCTGACCTCCATACGGTTGCGTATGTTCCATACGGTGGCGTATGTCCGTTGTCCAGGGAGGATCCGATCGGACCGAGCGACTGGGTGGCGGCGGCGATCGAGGCGCTGGCCGAGGTCGGCGAGGCGGGGGTGGCGATCGAGCCGCTCGCGCGGCGGCTGTCCGTTACGAAAGGTAGCTTCTACCATCACTTCACCGATCGCGACCACCTGTGGACGGCGGTGCTCCAGGCGTTCGAGCAGGACGGGACCGACGCGATCGTGGCGATGACCGGCGCGATCCCGGACCCGCGGGAGCGCCTGTCGAGCCTGTTCGCCGCGGCGTTCGACCGTCCCGAGCACCTGCGCGCGACCCGGGCCCTGCTGGGGTCGCGCCGACCGGACGTGGCGGCGTGCCTCGCGCGGGTCCACGATCGGCGGCGGGCGTGGCTGGCGCAGTGTTACCGCGAGCTCGGGTCCGCCCCGGACGTCGCGGAGGGGCAGGCGGCGACGGCGTACGCGCTGTACCTCGGGGTGGTGCAGCTGGCCGACCAGCCGCCGTTCGCCCACGCCGACAGCCTGCACCGGTGGGTGAGCGGGCTCGGTCGGTTCCTGCTCCCGTGAGGCTTAGGGCGCGCCCCCGACGGTGGCGATCTGGTCGAGCAGCACGCCGTCCTCGCCTTGGGACACGCTCCCATCCTTGCGGAACCGCCACTCGAACGTGTGGGTCCCCGCGTCGACCGGGAAGGTGGACAACGTCCACGCCCAATCCCCGGTCCACGAGCCGACCTCGACCCCGTCGATCATGAACTTGAACCAGTCGTAGTCGAGCTCGACGCTCCCGAGGTGCCAGAACGAGATCTCGCCCGGCGCCGCCCACTGCAGGGTCAGCTCGAGGGAGCTCCGCTCGCCGTCGGTGATCGCGCCGCTGCCCGAGGTCCAGTCGCCGCTGTGGGCGACCCCTTCGACGGTCCGCCACGCGGCGTCCCCGCTCCACAAGAACGGCAGCGCGAGGACCCCCGACTCGAAGTCGTCGCTCCATCCGAGGCAATCGGTGGTGTCGCAGTCGCTGTCCACCCCGTCGCAGGTGTCGAACGCGCCCGGAAACCGGCCCGGATCGGCGTCGTCGCAGTCGTCACACACGGTGACGCCGTCGGCGTCGATGTCTGCGCCATCCACCGCGCCGTCACAGTCGTCGTCGGCGCCGTTGCACGGATCCTCCGCGCCGGGGTGCACGTCGCTGTCCGCGTCGTCGCAGTCTCCGCCGCCGTAGGCTTCGGCGCGGTCGCCGTCGCCGTCGGCGTCGCACACCGCGACGCACTCGGGGGCGTCACACCGGCCTTCACACCCGGGATCGACCACCGGCGGCGAGTCGGGGTCGGGCTCGCCCGTGGGAGTGCTGTCGGTGGCCGCGGGCGGCACCGGGGTGGGGTAGCGCTCCAGTGTCCCGCACGAGGTGAACCCGGCGGCCACGACCGATGCGCGAACGACACGCGTGATGTTCATGGTCGGCGAATGTAACGCCCCGATCGCCGGATCGCCTCGGTTTCCGTGTCTCGGCCACGTCTCGGTTTCACCCATTCTTGACGAACCTCGTTCGATGCTACGATTCCAACACGTGATGCTCGCGCTGCCAGTGACGTGGGGATCGGGTGCCGCTGCGGCGCCGACGTTCGTGGGCGCTCCGGTCGACGTGAGGCTGGCAACGGCCGCGTGGGGCGCGGCGGTGGCGTGTACCGGTCGCGACGGGGCGGCGCTCGACGAGGTGTCGATCGAGCGGAAGACGGTGCCGGGCAACTACCTCGGGGTCGCCCGCACCGACGCCCTGGGGCGGCTGTACCGGATCGACCTGAACACCGGTGACGCCCGGCTGTCCGAGGTCCTGGTGCACGAGGTGTCGCACGCGTGGGTCTCGGACGGGCCGGTGGCGCTGGTCGAGGGCACGGCGGAGCTGATCGCCGACTGCATCGTGGAGCGGCTGCCGGGGCTCGCTCCGCTGCAGTACGACGATGGGCGGGACCTGTCGGGGTTGCCGGATCTCCGCACCTGGTCGAAGCCGGTCGAGGGCACGCCGACCGAGCTGCACGCGGTCCGCACCGACGCGTACCTCGGGGCGGCTCGCCTGATGCGGACGGCGCGGATCGCCGCGCCCGACGCGGCGTGGTGGGCGGACCGGCGGGTGGACTGGGAGGGGTTCGAGGCGGCGCTGGAGGCGGCGGGGCCGCGCGGCCGGGCGCTGGTGCTCGCGCTGCACGGGGGCGTGGAGGCCCAGCGGGCGGCGCTGGTCGACGCGGACCGCGACGGTCTGACGGCGCTGGCCGAGTCGTGGCTCGGGACCGACGACGCGCGGGTCGACACCGACGCCGACGGGTGGTCCGATCCGGCGTTGCTCGGGGTGCCGGCGGGCGCGGTTCCGGTCCCGCTCGACGCGACCCCGGTGTGCACCGGGACGGTGGCCGAGCTCGCCCCCGCGGTGGTCACCGGCGGGAACCTGCGCGGGGCGTGGCTCCCGAT
>JBEBJC010001093.1:0-2905 GCA_040080105.1 Myxococcota bacterium | reverse complement strand
GGTGCAGGTGCTCGCCGGGGAGCTCACCCTCGACGGCGTGGTGCTGAGCGGGAACCACACCGGCACCGACGGTGGCGCGATCGCGGCGACCTCGGCCGACGTGACGCTGATCGGCGTGGTGTTCGACGGCAACGACGCGGCCGACGACGGCGGCGCGCTGGTGTCGAACGGCGCCACCGTGATCGACGTGGGCAGCGTGTACCGGAACAACGTCGCCGCGCGCGGCGGGGCGATGTACGTCGTGGGCGGCACGCTCGCGCTCGACGGGGTCGAGGTCCGCGCGAACACCGCCGCCGAGGGCGGTGGGGTCGCGATCAGCGGCGCGGGAGCGTACGCGATCGAGCGCAGCGCGTTGGTCTCGAACCACGCCACCGCGGACGGGGGCGGGATCGCGATGCGCGACGTGCCCGCCAACACCGGGTGGATCCGCAACAACCGGGTGCAGGACAACCTCGCCGACGCGACCGGCGGCGGGTTCGCGCTGCTCGGGTACTCGGGCGCGGCGCAGATCGTGAACAACAGCCTCACCGGCAACACCTCGGTCGGCTCCGGCGGAGGGCTGTACGTCGATCTGGTCGACGCCTCCGCGGTGTCGTTCCGCAACAACGTGCTGTACGCCAACGACGGTCCGTCCGCGGTGTGGACCGCCGGCGGGCCGGTGGTCGCGTACAACACCGCGTTCCTGACCAACTCCGGCGTGCACTACGCCGGCGACGCGGTCGACGGCTACGGCAACCCGCTCGACCCGACGAACGTGGTGCGCAACCCCTCATTGGTCGCGATCTCGGACGACGGCGACCCCGACAACGACGACCTGTCGCTCGCGGGCGGGTCGACCGAGATCGACGCGGGCGACCCGGACCCGCAATACAACGACGCCGACGGCTCGACCAACGACCGCGGCTACGAGGGCGGCCCTGCCGCCCCGTGACGAGCGGGCGCCGCCCGCGGAGGAGACGCGACGATGAACCTTTGGCTCGCTTCGGCGATCGCACGTGCCGCGAGCGTGACCGTGAACCCCGGCGACGAGTTGAACGCGCTGACCGCCTCGCTGCTCCCCGGCGACGTGGTGACGTTCAACCCGGGGTTGTACGAGCTCGACGGCACGGTCAGCTGGACCGGCGCGGGCACCGCGGACGCCCCGATCAAGTTCGTCGCGGCGGCCGGCGGGACGCCGATCCTGCGCAACGTGGGCGTGTACGGCGGGTGGGTCGTGCAGCTCACCGACAGCAGCTACGTCGAGATCCGCGGCCTGACCCTCGAGGGTCCCGAGTGGGAGGACACCACCACCGGGTACGGCTACGGCAACGACGTGAGCGGGCTGTACGTGGCGAACAGCAGCTACGTCACGATCGAAGACAACACGGTCCGGTCGACCTGGGGCACGTCGATGCGGATCGACGGCGACACGAACCACGTCACCATCCGCCACAACGAGCTGTCGAACACGGGCGACGGCACGGGCCTGTCGGTCGGCTGCGGCGACGCGTCCTGTTGGATGCAGGACAGCCTGATCGAGTTCAACCTGCTGCACGACCTCGAGGGGTACGGCATCTACCTGAACCCGGGCACCCAATCGACCGTGGTGCAGCACAACGTGATCTTCCGGATCGACGACACCGGCATCGTGCTCACCACGACCAACTTCGGCCCGCAGAACACGGTGACCGGCAACGCGATCTGGGAAGGGGAAGACGACGGCATCTACGTCGAGGGGTCGGCGCTGATCCAGAACAACGTGATCTTCCAGGTCGGCGGGAGCGGGATCTACAGCCGGAACTCGAACTACGACGACGGGCTCGTCGACGTGCAGATCTCGCACAACACGGTGGCGATGACCGACGGGTGGGCGGTCCGGCTGGAGAACTGGTTCGACCGCGACCAGATGGTGTTCGCGAACAACGCGCTCGCGAACCCGGTCGGCTACGGCCTGTACTGGGACGACTGGAACCTCGACGACGGGTACTCGACCACCGGCGGGTACGGCGACAGCCCGAACTACGTGTCGAACAACGTGGTGACGGGGCTGGTCGACGGGTTCGACCCGGTGCAGCACCCCACGTTCATCCTGCCGGGCGGCGGGATCACCGACTTCGAGGCGTTCGAGAACTACGACTTCTACCCGACGAGTGACTCGATGATCCGGGATCGGGGCGACGCGAACGGCGCCGCGTACATCCCGCAGGTGGACTTCAACGGCACCGCGCGCGACGGGGCGGCCCCCGATGTGGGCGCGTACGAGTACGACGCCGACGGCAACCCCGGCTGGCCGGTGCAGGAGGGGTTCAAGGAGTACACGCCGAGTGAGGGTCGCAACTCACTCTCCGGCACCACCGGCTGTTGCGGCGGGAAGTCCGACGCCACCGCCGCCCTCCTGCCGTTGCCGCTGGCTCTGCTGCTGGTGTCGCGCCGGCGTCGGGGCTGAAGTAGGCCGCGCGACACGGGGCCCCTAATCCGGCCCGGAGGCGAGCCCGGCGCCGATCGCGAGCCGCCCGAGGGGATCGGCGGCCGCGGCGGCCCACCGCCCCTCCGCGTCGTCGAGGTGGTCCACGGCCCACACCACCCGCTGCAGCCGCTGGCGCGCCACCTCCTGGTCCGGGTCGTCGCGGCGCTCGAGCACCCGCCCGCGGGCGTCCGACGCGACCGCCCGAGCGAGCGCGATTGGGTCCTCCCCCACCGCCAACGTCGGCCCTCCGACCCGCTGCAGGTCGTCGACCAGCTGCCCCGGTGTCGCCGTGCGCTCCCGCAGCACCTGGCGCGCCTCGTGTGCGGCCCGCTCGGCGTCGAGCACCGAGGCGCGGCCAGTGGACAACGCGAGCGGCGTTCCGATCGCGGCCACCGTGAGCACCCCGAGGAAACGCCGCCAACGCCGACGCGAACAGGCCCACCGCCGCCGGCCACACCC